>CAKSNQ010000003.1 GCA_934476315.1 uncultured Eubacteriales bacterium | reverse complement strand
TGTAAAAAATTCAAAATGAATTTTTTACACCCCCCTCAAATCAAATCGGCAGGACGTATCGATTCCGGCGAGCGCACATGAGCCGAAAAGGTCGGCTCGGTGGAAAACGCGGCTTCCGGCGGGCGCATGCGAGCAAGGGTATCAATAGTGGCGATTCCGCCCCCGACACGTCTGACGACCGACTATCGACCGTCGGGCGCCAAATAACGACCGTCGAACATCAACCACCGAGCCGACCGCGCCTATTGACTGCCAATCAGGAAAGCATCGCTTCCATGGCTTCGATGGTGACGCCGCCGACCGCGGTGATACAAATGGCAACGACGTAGCTGTCAACGATTCTCAAAAGATACTCCTGCTCCATGGTCCCGCCAGCGATCTGCACGGTCGCCCGGAGACACCGATAGGTATTCTCCCCGATCTTTTTCTCGGTCACGGTATCGCTGATATTCACTTTGGCAACGTTTTCATCGTATTGCCCCGGGAGCATTTTCTTGAACGCATCGACATAGGCGTCAATGTCGGTGTTCTTGCCACTGTATCCCTTCAATTTTTCAACCGTAAGGTTGACATTACAGCCCTCGTTTGGCTCGAGCGCCATAAATTCAACAAGGGAAGTCAGATAACTGTCGCTGAAATTCTCCCCGTCCTTCAGCATATCCTTGGCGACACCCATGACCTGCGCGATTTCCTCATCCGTGAAATATTTCCATGTGTCGGGTTTTGTGAATGTAATGCCGAGGTAGTCATTGCGGTAGATATTCCCTGTCGTCGTGCCGGCTTCATATTTTTTCTCCGGCTCAGCCTTCCCGCAGGAGCTGAGTGACAAGACGGCGACAAGCATGAGCAGTGCGAGGATCAGCGAAATTGTCTTTTTCATCATTTGATTCCTTTCTGTCTTTCCCTTAAAGGGAGCATCGAAGCCGCGGAAATTCCGCACCACCTTTATACCATATTTGTTACAGTTTGTCAAGGGGCGGAAAACACGTGGGCAGGACAGAATTTCCTTAAAATAATTTTGCAAAACCCCTTGACAAATCCCCCGACCCATGCTATAATCTGTAAAGTATTTTGCTTTACAGGCACGGAGGTGCACGGTATGTTTCAGAAGAATCTGAATATTGCCTACCTGCTCGACTTTTACGGCGAGATTCTCTCCGACCGCAAACGGCAGGTGCTGGACAGTTACTACAACAACGACCTGTCCCTCTCCGAGATTGCCGCCGAGCTTGGCATTTCCCGTCAGGGCGTGCGCGAGCTGATCAAAAAAGCAGAAGAAGAATTGGAATTTTACGAATCCAAGCTACGGTTGGCACAACGCTTCCGCGACAGCGCGTCGCACGTCAGCGCTTTGCGCGCTCTGATGGAGCAGTATCCGCTCCCAGACGACGTTCTCCGGGAGATCCGGGCGCTGGAGGAAACCCTGACCTGATTCGATCCGGACCTGACCGCCTTGATATTCACAATCGTTTCTCCGCACCGTGCGCCGCACGGATTCATGGTACAAAGGAGGCACCCCGATGTTTGCGAGCTTAAGTGATAAACTCAACGCCGTTTTCAAGAAATTGCGCGGCAAGGGAAAGTTATCGGCAGACGACGTTAAGGTCGGCATGCGCGAGATCAAGCTGGCGCTTCTTGAAGCGGACGTCAACTACAAGGTTGTCCGCGACTTCATCAAAACTGTCTCCGAGCGCGCCGTCGGCACGGAGGTTCTGGAATCCCTGCTCCCCGGTCAGCAGATCGTCAAAATCGTTCACGAAGAAATGATCGCGCTGATGGGCGGGACGCAATCCAAGCTGACCATCGCGCCCAAGCCCCCGACGATCGTTATGATGGTCGGTCTCCAGGGTGCGGGTAAGACCACCCATGCGGCAAAGCTCGCCAACATGTACAAAAAGCAGGGCAAGCGCCCGATGCTGGTCGCCTGCGACGTCTACCGTCCCGCGGCGATCCGTCAACTCGAGGTTCTGGGCGAGCAGCTGGACATCCCCGTGTTTTCCATGGGAACGGACGTCTCTCCCGTCAAGATCGCGACCGCCGGCGTCAAGGAGGCAGAGCGCCGCGGCTGTGACATGGTATTCATCGACACAGCGGGGCGGCTTCACATCGACGACGCGCTCATGGCTGAACTGGAAAAGATCAAGCAGAACGTCCAGCCGACCGAGATCCTTCTGACCATCGACGCCATGATCGGTCAGGACGCGGTCAATGTCGCCGAGAGCTTCAACGAGCGCCTGGACGTGACCGGCATCATTCTGACCAAGCTGGACGGCGACACCCGCGGCGGCGCGGCGCTGTCGGTGCGTCAGGTGACGGGCAAGCCGATCAAGTTCATCGGAATCGGCGAAAAGCTCGACGCAATCGAACCATTCTACCCCGACCGCATGGCAAGCCGTATTCTCGGCATGGGCGACGTGCTCTCTCTGATTGAAAAGGCGGAGCAGGCGTACGACGAGAAGAAAGCCGCCGAGCTGGAGCAAAAATTGCGCAAGTCTCTGTTCACGCTGGACGATTATCTGGACCAACTGCAACAGATCAAGAAGATGGGCTCGCTTGAGAGTCTGATGGGCATGATCCCCGGCATGAAGCCCGGCGCCATGAAGGACGCGAAGCTGGACGAGAGTCTGCTTGCACATACCGAGGCGATCATCCGCTCTATGACGCAGGAGGAACGCGAGCATCCCGAGATCATTGCCGCTTCCCGCAAGCGCCGCATCGCGCAAGGCAGCGGTACGAGCGTGGAAGAAGTCAACAAGTTGCTCAAGCAGTTCGATCAGATGAAGAAAATGATGAAACAGTTCGCGGGCGGCAAGCGCTCCCCCTTTGGCAAGATGAAAATTCCGTTCGGATCCTGATCCCGGATTTTTATAAAATTTTTTCAAAACATTTGGAGGAAGAAAAACATGGTTAAGATGAGATTGAAGAGAATGGGTATGAAGAAGGCTCCCTCGTACCGCGTTGTCGTTGCGGATGAGCGTATGCCCCGCGACGGTCGCTTTATTGAGGAGATCGGCTTCTACAACCCGATGACCAACCCCGCCCAGATCAAAATCGATGAGGAAAAAGCGAAGAAGTGGCTGGCAAACGGAGCACAGCCCTCTGACACGGTGCGTGCCCTGCTGAAGAAGAGCGGCATCCTTGACTGATCCGTCCGATAAAGGAGATTGAAAGACATGGCAGATCTGAAGGAGACCCTTGTCGGGATCGCCCAAGCCATCGTCGACCATCCGGAGCAAGTCACGGTTACAGAGGACAATGAGGACAAGAACAACATTGATCTGGTGCTGAGCGTGGCTCCCGACGACATGGGGATGGTCATTGGCCGTCATGGCAGGATTGCAAAAGCGATCCGCACTGTCATGAAAGCGGCGGCTTCCGGCAGCGGAAAGAAAGTGAATGTTGAAATTCGCTGAGGTAAGACAGAAAAAACGTTCGTCCGCAGGGCGGACGTTTTTCTGTTTTTTTTCTTGCCCTATGGACAAATCCGCGCGCTTGTGGTATAATGAACGCGGATATAATTTCCCAAAAGCCAAGCGCAAGCCGCCGCGTTCCCGAGTTTGCCTCGACGGGCTTCCCCGTCGTCCCGCCTCCGGCGTGAACGTCAAACTCCGACGGGGCAATTTACCGTCTGTCAAGGCGCGCGAAGAAATTCGCGGCAAGCCGCGGAAAACGAAATCCGGCGTGTCCGGCGGCAAGAACCTTTTAATTCGCACACCGTTGCGCGCTTTGTGCACACATCGTTTTCTTGATGAATCATTCCCTTGATGGAGGAGATATTCCCTTATGCTGGTCGATATTCTCTGCCCCGATTCCTTCGGGTCAAACTGCTATCTCGTGTCCTCCGGGCGCCACGCCATGATCGTCGATCCGTCGGTCTCGCTTGCCGCGGTCGGCGAGGCTCTGCAACGGCGGGGTGCGGTGCCGGAGGGGATTCTGCTCACGCACGGGCACTTCGACCACATGCTTTCCATGGACGAACTACGGGACGCCTACCCCGACATTCAGGTGTATCTGCACACGGCTGACGCGGATTTCCCCGGCAGTGCGGTCAAAAATGCGCATCGGCTCTTCTTTGGTTTGCCGCGCACATGGCGACCCGCCGATCACCTTTTGATCGACGGAGAATGGGTTCTCATCGGCGAGGAAAAATTGCAGGTTATTCACACGCCGGGACACACGCCCGGTTCGGTCTGCTTCCGCGGCGAAGGCTTTCTGCTCTCCGGGGACACGCTGTTCGCCCACGGGATCGGGCGGTGTGATTTGCCGGGCGGCAACCGCGCGGCGCTGAGCGCCTCGCTCGAACGCTTACGCCAACTTCCGCCCTCACTGACGCTCTACCCCGGGCACGGCGACACCGCGTTGCTCGGCGACGCTTTGGCGGAGGTTTGCGGGACAGATGAATGGGATAGATAACTGGCAGGAACACGCGGCTCACACAGACCGGCGGGAAATCCGTCAAGACGGGGGCGGAATTCTCCTGTCGCACTAAGGACACGATATTTGAGAAAGGATTGGTCAATACTATGGACTACGTTCGTTTAGCACAGCTTCTTTTTCCCGACGTCACCATGACGCCGGAGGAGCTGGAGCAAAAATATCCGCCGCGAAATCTTCCGGAGGGCGCCAAGGTCACGCGTTTCGCGCCCAGCCCCACGGGCTTTGTCCACATCGGCGGCGTATATCAGACCATGGTGGGCGAACGGCTGGCTCACCAGTCGGGCGGCGTTTTTTACCTGCGCATTGAGGACACCGATGCCAAGCGCGAGGTCTCCGGCGCCGCCGAGAACCTGATTCACACGCTGGCGCGCTACGGAATTCATTTCGACGAGGGCGCGGTCATCGGCAAGGACGGAAAGATCGCCGATCACGGAGACTACGGTCCGTACAAGCAGAGTCTGCGCGGGGACATTTATCACGTCTTTGCCAAAAAGCTGGTCACCGAGGGCAAGGCGTACCCCTGCTTCACCACCGAGGACGAGTTGAAGGCGCTGGAGTCCGTGGACAAAAAGGCGGAGGTTCAGTCCCGCGCGTGGAGCGAGGAGGTCGAAGCCGAGCAGAAAGCTGCCATGCGCCGCCTCCGGGACTTCACGATCGAGGATGTAGAGAAAAATCTCGCACAGGGCAACAAATTTGTCCTCCGGATTCTCGCCGACGGCGATCCGGAAAAGAAAACACCCTTCACCGACCTGGTCAAGGGCAAGCTCGAAATCCCGGAGAACGATGAGGATTTCGTTCTGCTCAAGAGCGACGGCATCCCGACGTATCATTTCGCGCACGCGGTGGACGATCACCTGATGCGCACCACGCACGTCATCCGCGGTGAGGAGTGGTTGCCCAGTGTGGCAAAGCACATTCAGCTCTTCCGCTACCTTGGCTTCCGCCTGCCGAAGTACCTCCACACGGCGCAGATCATGCGGCTGGACGAAAACGGCAACAAAAAGAAATTTTCCAAGCGCGATCTGGGCGCCAACATGAACGACTACGAACGCGACGGCTACGCGCCCGAGGCGGTTTCGGAGTATCTGCTAACCGTTCTCAACTCCAACTTTGAGGAGTGGCGCATACAGAACCCGGACAAGCCGTTTACGGATTTCCGCTTTGACATCAAAAAAATGTGCGCCTCCGGCTGCCTGTTCGACCGCGCCAAGATCGAGGACATCTCCAAAAACGTCGTCTCGCGCATGACCGCCGACGAGGTGTATGAGCGTCTTGGCACGTGGGCGCGCACCTACGACCCGGACTTCTTCGCCCTGCTTGACCGCGACCCCACCTACGCCAAGGCGATTCTTTCGATCGGTCGCGGCGGCAAGAAGCCCCGCAAGGACTACGGGCTCTGGAGTGAGATCAAGCCGTTCATCGGCTTCTTCTACGACGAGCTGTTCGTCCGCGAGGACGCGATCCCCGACACGTTCCCCCGCGAGCACGTCCGGCGCACGCTGGAGCAGTTCCGCGCGGGTTACGACGAGTCCGACGACATGAACACCTGGTTTGACAAGATCAAAGCCATCGCGTCGTCGCTGGGCTATGCGACCGACATGAAAGCCTATCGCGCCGACCCCGCCGCCTACCCCGGCAGTGTCGCGGATATCAGCATGTTTTTGCGCGTTGCCGTTACGGGAAAGATGAACGCTCCCGACCTGTATACCGTTATGCACATTCTCGGAAAAGACCGCACGCTCGCCCGCGTGGATCGTTTTCTTGACACACTGTGAGCCGACGCCCACACACAGGAGGATAAATCAATGGAAAAGGAAAGCAGTAATTTTATTTTCGACATCATCGACGAGGACCTGCGCCGCGACCCCACGATCAAGGTTCACACCCGCTTCCCTCCCGAGCCGAACGGGTATCTGCACATCGGTTCGGCAAAGGCGATCATGATCAACTACGAGACCGCCAAGAAATACGGCGGGCTGTTCAATCTCCGCTATGACGACACCAACCCCGCCAAGGAGGACAATGAATACGTCGAGTCCATCTACGAGGACCTGTGCTGGCTGGGCGCCGTGCCCTCCGGCGGCGTGTTCTACGGCTCGGACTACTTTGACAAGTGCTATGAGTACGCCGTCGGGCTCATCCGCGACGGCAAGGCGTACGTGTGCGATCTGTCCGCCGAACAGATGAAGGAATACCGCGGCACGCTGACCGAGCCGGGCAAAAACAGCCCGTGGCGCGATCGCTCGGTGGAGGAAAACCTTGACCTGTTCGAGCGCATGAAGAACGGCGAGTTCCCCGACGGTGCCAAGACCCTGCGCGCCAAGATCGACATGGCGTCCCCCAACATCAATATGCGCGACCCCGCCATCTACCGCATCGTGCACACCTCCCACCACCGCCAGGGCGGCAAGTGGTGCATCTACCCGATGTACGATTTTGCGCACCCCATTCAGGATGCGCTGGAGGGCATCACCCATTCGCTCTGCTCGCTGGAGTTCGAAAACCATCGTCCGCTCTACGAGTGGGTCGTGGACAACATCGGCTTTGAAAAAAAGCCCAAGCAAAGAGAGTTCGCCCGCCTGAACGTCACCAACACGGTCATGTCCAAGCGCTACCTGCGCTACCTTGTGGAAAACCACCTGGTTGACGGCTGGGACGACCCCCGCCTGCCCACCATCTGCGCATTGCGCCGCCGCGGGTACACCCCGTCCTCCATTTTCAATTTCGTACGGAGCGCCGGCATTTCCAAGGCAAATAGCCTTGTGGACATCGACATGCTGGAGCACTGCATCCGCGAGGAGCTGAACGAAACCGCGCCGCGCCGGGTGGCAATCCTCCACCCCGTCCGCGTCATTGTTGACAACTACCCGTCGGACAAAAAGGAAATGTTCACTCTGCCCAATCACCCGCAGCATCCCGAAATGGGAAGTCGCGAATTGCCGTTCACCCGCGAGCTGTTCATCGATGCGGACGACTTTGCCGAGGTTCCGCCTCCCAAGTTCTTCCGCCTCAAGCCGGACGGCGAGGTGCGTCTGATGGGTGCTTACCTGGTCAGATACGTCGGTCTGGACAAGAATCCGGACGGCAGCATCCGCGCCATCCACGTGACCGCCGATCTTGAAACCGGCAACGGGAACCCTGCCGACGGACGCAAGGTCAAGGGCACCATTCACTGGCTCTCGGCGGCGGACGCGGCGGAATGTACCGTCAAGCTGTACGACAAGCTGTTCACCATCGAAAATGTCAACGACATTCCCGAGGACAAGACCTACAACGACTACCTCAACCCCGATTCCCTGATTACCATCGAGCACGCGTATGTGGAGCCAGCGCTCCTCACGGCGGCGCCGGGTGAGCAGTTCCAGTTTGTCCGCACGGGCTACTTCTGCAAGGACACCAAGTACGAGAACACGTTCAACCGCGTGGTCGTCCTCAAGGACAGCTTCCCAAAAAAATAAGCGCGAATTTTCTGTAGCATCATAATAGGGGTGTTAAAAACTCAGACTGAGTTTTTAACACCCCGAATGCCGGAACCCCGACCGACATTTTTGCGGGCTGTTAAAAAACGATGTTTTTTAACAGCCCCTGTTTTTTCAGTTCAAAGCGTTCAAAGCTCCTGCGAGACCTGCACGGGCTGCTCTTCTGTAACGTCCGGGGCACTGTCCGCGCGTTCGATCCGTCCTTTGAAGATAAAGTACAGGGCAAATTCCACCCCCGCCGTGACCAACCACGACACGGGGTACGAAATATACAGGCACATCATGGTCGGCTCCCAGCGGAAGATCGTGTAAATCCAGACAATGCGCAACAGGCACGCGCCGGCGAGCGAAACCAGCATCGGTGTGATGGTCTTGCCCATGCCACGAAGCGCTCCGCAACAGACCTCCATCCAGCCACAAAGAAAATACGTCAGTCCCATCATCAGCAAACGCTGGGTTCCCCACGCGATCGCGCCCTCGTCGCCCGGCACATAAACCCCCAGCAGTGGGTGGGCAAAGAGAATTTCAACTATGCCGATTGCAATGCCGATGACCGTTACCAGTCCGAGGCAGGAGAACAGCACCCGGTTCAGGCGCTTGTATTTACGCGCGCCAACGTGCTGCCCGACGAATGTGATGGATGCATGATATACGGAATTCTGCGCATTGTAGATAAAGCCGTCGAGGTTGGCTGCCGCGGCGTTTCCGTTGACCACCGCGTCGGGGAACGTATTGACCGCGGACTGAATCAATACGTTGGAAATGCTGAACAGCGTGCTCTGGAGACCCGCGGGCAATCCCACGCGGATGATCTTCCACAGCTTATCCCGGTTAATCCGCAGGCGTCCCCAATGAATCCGATACGGATCTTCCAGGCGGAACGTCATATAGATCAGAATCATCACGGCTGAGACGTACTGGGAAACGGTGGTCGCCACGCCGACGCCGAGTGCGCCCAGGTGGAAGCCGGCGACCATAATGACATTGAGGACAACATTGACCAGTCCCGACACGCCAAGGAAAATCAGCGGGCGAACCGTGTCGCCCTTGGCACGCAGAACCGCCGCGCAATAGTTGTACATGGTCAGCGCAGGGACACCCACCATGTAGGCACGGACGTAAGGTGCCGCCTTCGCCAGCAGGTTTTCCGAGGCGTTCATCATGCGCAATGCGTCCTCGGCAAACAGGTAGCCGGGAATGGCAACCAGGACGCCGAGAATGATTGCCATGGCGATCGAAGTATGTACAACATCATCGACGTCCCGCGGGCGTCTGGCGCCGATGTACTGCGCGACGTTCACGCTCACACCGACGGACAGTCCGATGAACAGGTTCACCATCAGGTTGATCAGCGAGCCGCTCGACCCCACCGCGCCAACAGCGTCCGGCGAGTCGAACTGTCCGACAACCACCATGTCCGAGGCGTTATACAGAAGCTGCAGCATGCCCGTCAGCATCAGCGGGATGCAGAAACGGATCAGTTTCGGGAGGAGCGACCCCTCCGTCAGGTCGTCATCACAACCGGGGCGGCTCTTCGCGGGAGCACCCTGCGCCGGCACTTTATTCTTTCGGAAAATTCCGGAACCCATCTGAAAAAAGACTCCTTTCCGCCGCAGGTGCGTTCATCGCGGCAGATCGCTCGCGTCCATTATATCAGATTCCGCCGTTTTGTCAAGTGTCAATGCCCACAAACCGACAAGAATTTCATTGACATTACTTGGATTTTGTGATATGATATAGATACTTGAATTTTTGCTGATACACAAAGGATTTTTTGACATATCCCCCCCGCGCGGACACCCGCAGCACAGGGGGGCAGAAGAATCGGGACGACCCGCTCGTCCCCCGGAGGAACTATATATGGTCATTCTGTTTTTGGCAAATGGATTTGAGGAGATCGAGGCGCTGACCCCCGCGGACGTGCTACGACGGGCGGGAATCGACGTCCTCACCGTCGGCATCGGCGGCAGAACCGTCCTCGGCGCGCACGGAATTGCCGTGACTGCCGATACGGACGACGCGCATCTGCCGGAAGCCGCTCCCGAAATGGTTATTCTGCCGGGCGGCATGCCGGGGGCTTCCAACCTGGACGCCTCGCCCGTGGTCGATGCCGTCCTGACGCGCGCCACACGGGACGGGGCTTTTCTCGCCGCCATTTGTGCCGCGCCCATGGTACTGGGACACCGTGGCTATCTGCGCGGAAAGCAGGCGACCTGCTTTCCCGGCTTTGAGGAGCATCTGACGGGCGCACAGCTCGTCGCGGGACCCTGCGCGGTGCGGGACGGAAACGTTATCACCGCCACGGGCATGGGAGTTGCGCTGGAATTTGCTCTGACGCTGGTCGAGGCGCTTCGCGACGCCGAAACCGCGAAAAAGTTGCGCGCCTCGCTGATGTGCCGCGGCGGGAACTGACCGCCGACGCGCCAAGACAACTGCCGGGCAAGCTCCGGCGACCGAGGGCATCCCCGGGCATCCGCCGGGCAAGCGCCCGGCAATCACCGTCAAAACCAAGGGAAAGGAGATCAAACGATGCGTCGCGGAATCCGCATACTCACCGCCTTGAAGCGTCCGCGCCTGCTCGAGGACAACGCCCCCGCGCTACTCGTCCTCACGACCTATCTGCTCGTCCTCCTCTCCCGCCTGATCGACACCGCTCTGCTTGATCGGACCAACGAGCACCTTGGCGTCGCACTGCTTCAGATCTTCATTTTCCTGTTTCCCGCCCTGGTCTATGCCCGCCTGAACCGCGGATTGACGTTCTCCCGCATCCGCATGCGCCTGCCACGCCCCTCGCACATTCTGCTACTTGTCTGGGCAACGCTGGCGCTCATTTCCGGGTGCCTCCTCATCAGCGTTTACACAGGCGGAATCCGCACGGACAGCGAGCATTTTTCGCTTTACAACACGTTTCTGGCAAGGAGCGGTCACACGGCGGCTGACGTCATTCAATTGATGATTACCTACGCGGTGCTCCCCGCCGTCTGCGAGGAGCTGGTCTTTCGCGGTCTGCTCTGCGCCTCGCTGGAGCGCGCGCACGGGTTGGTTGCCACCGTCCTTTGCAGTGCCGTCTACTTCGGCATGCTGCATTTCCGACTGGATCAGCTTCCCGTTTATATGTTCGCGGGCGTGCTTTTGTGCATGGTCATGTACGCCACCCGCTCACTGATCGCCGCCATGATCGTCCACTTTGCTTACAATCTGTTCGGGCTGTTCGGGCAGTCCACCGTTTCCGGCTTTTACCTCTACACGGGGAGCACCGAGCTTTTCACTTTTCTGCTCACCTGTATTCTCCTTGCCTCGTCGCTTCTGTTCTGCGGCGAAGCGGGACGCGTTTACCGGATATACGCGGGTGCGGTCGGCGAGGGGGAGGAGCACACCGTCATCCCGCCTGACGCCCTGCCCTCGCACATTCTGAAAGCCCTCCTGCCCCCCGCCGGCATTGCCTGCATCGTTTTGTATATTCTGGTCTGTCTGTTCTTCTGACACGGCGGCGTTTGCCGCAGACGCCTTCCGCGGATATTTTCTGCGGATTTCTCTACGGATGTTTTCCGCGGGCGTCAGCCGCGGGCGGGACGGCGACCGACGCCCGGTTCGAAAACGAATCGGCGCAGAATGTCGCACAGCAGGTTGATCGGAACACTCAGGGCGAACCAGAGCAGGACATACGGCAGGCAGACCTGCCCGAGGAACTGGTAGGGCATGTCGCTGTAATCCCAGACGCTCCACCCCAGCCACAGGTTGACAATGCATCCCGTCACGAACTCAAGCGACGTGATGATGAGCATTCCGCCAAGGCACCGCCGCACAAGGTCAAGCGGCGGATATTTCGCCTCCCGCGCCCCCAGTGCATAGATGCCGCACATACCGAGTCCCCCGCAGATTGCCATGCTGAAGTGCGAGTATCCGCGCCACGCCACCTCAATACTGTAATACAGCGCCGCACCGAGGAAAAACAGGCTGATGTTGCGCAAAATCCGGACAATTCTTTCGCCCCCGACTTCCTTTTCCCTCACCGCTTGATTCATATCGATGCCTCCCTTTGCGTAATTTTGGTTTTTCATCGGATTATTTTCCATCAAGCCTTGTAAAAATTCACTTTTTTTGCTATAATAACAGAATAGCCTGACAGGAGGAACCTTGATCGTGCGTACCCGATGGATCCACGCAAATATATATAACCCCGAAACGGTGAGTTTCGCCCCGGGTGAGCTTTTGACGGAACGCGGGCGCGTCATTGCCGGGGATACTCCCCTGCCCGCGGGTGAGCAGGAACGCGTCGTGGACGCGCAGAACGCCCGCATCGTCCCCGGGCTGATCGATATTCACACCCACGGACGGGCAGGCGGCGATTTCACGGACGCCGAGCCGGAAATGCTCCGCCGCATGGCGAAGAGCTATCTGTCCGCGGGCGTAACGGCGGTCATCCCCACGCTCGCCTCCGCTCCCCTGCCCGATTTTCCGCGTGCCGCCGAGCGCATCGCGCAGGTTGCCGCAGAAACGGACAAGGACGGGCAACCGTCCGGGGCGCGGCTGATTGGTTATCACCTGGAGGGGCGCTATCTGAACCCCAAAATGCGCGGCGCTCACGCGCCTGAACTGCTTGCCACGCCGGACGCGGACGAGCTGATCGCCCTGACACGGCACATGCAACGCCCTTTCCGCGACCGCTCGCTCCCCTGCCCCCACCGCATCAGCGCGGCGTTTGAACTGGACGCCGACGGCTCTTTCCGGGAAGCGGCGAAATCGCTCGGCTACGCGCTCTCGCTCGGGCACACCGCGGCGACCTACGAGGAGGCGCTGGACGCCGTTCGGAGCGGGGTCGGGTGCTTCACCCACCTGTACAACGCCATGACCCCGCTACATCACCGCGCGGGCGGTCCGGTTGCGGCTTGCTTTGACAGCCCGGACGCCTTCGGCGAGCTGATCTGCGACGGCTTCCACGTCTCCCCCGAGATCGTGCGGATGACCTACCGGAACCTCGGAAATGAGCGCCTTGTGCTGATCTCCGATTCGATGGAGGGCACCGCGTGCCCCGACGGGGCGTACCGGATCGCTGGGATGCCGGTCCTCATGCGGAACGGCAAGGCATACACGGTAGACGGGCACATCGCCGGAAGCACCGTCGGGCTGTGGGAGGCGGTCGGGCATCTGATGGACTTTTGTCATCTCACGCTGGAGCAGGCACTGCCCTGCGCCACGCGCAATCCCGCGCACGTTGCCGGAATTGCGGATGAGGTCGGGGCTCTGACGCCCGGGCACTTTGCCGATTTTCTGTTGCTTGACGACAGCGACGAGGCGCCTCTCCCCGCCGTTCGCGCGGTCTATGTCGGCGGTGTCTGCCGCCACGGAACCCCGCTTTGAGCCTATGAGTCTGAAAAAACAACTGGACGCGCTACGTGCGTCCGACAAAACACCGACGCTGGCGGAGTCGAAGCGGGCGGTGCGTCTCTGTCTGAGACGACCGGGTCTGCGTCTCCGTCTGGCGCTTGCCATACTCGCCGCGCTCTCTTTGACCGTCGGCGCGGTTTACGTGGTGGAATCCATGTTTTACGCCGTGCCATGGCGGGCGGTCTCCGAGCGCTCGCCCGCGCTCTACCATGCGCTGGAAGCGCTTCTTTACCTTTCGGACGCGGCGGTCGTTCTCTTCCTTGGCGTCCCCGTTTTTCACGGCGCCTGCCGCGTGATTCTTTCCGCGGCGACGGGTGTGCCCCTGCCGCTTGCCACTTTATTTGACGCTTTCTCGTGCGGCAGGCAATATCGCCGCACGCTCGCCGTGACGCTCCTCTGTCTGCTTTCGGCATCCGGCGCGGTCGGCATCGTGTACGGACTGCTCCGGCTGTCGCTGTGGACGGGACAGTTCTCCCCTGTCGCGGCGGTCTTGCCCGCCCTGCTTTGTGCCGGGGCGATCTGCGTACTTTCCGTTTTGCTCAGTGGCTTCTTCACAATCCTGCCGCTGTCCTGCCTTGCCCCCGAGACGCCCGTGCGCGTGCTGTTTGCCGCATCGCGCTCCCTGACGCGCGGGGGGCTGACGTCCCTTTGGGTGCTTCGGCTCAGTCTGCTGCCGCACGTTCTCCTCGGCGTACTTACGTTCGGAATTTCCCTGATTTTCGACGGTGCTGCGTACGCTTCGCTCACCTGCACACTTTGGCTTGGGCTTACACCGCCGCCCGCCGAATCCCAAACATTGCATTCTCCCGCGCGAAAATAGAGGGTCCTCCCCCTAAATACACTTTTCACGCGTTCAAAGAAAGGTTATGACCATGACGCAGAAACCAAAGTTTTATATGACCACCGCCATTGCCTACGCTTCCGGCAAGCCGCACTTCGGCAACACGTTTGAGATTATCCTCGCCGACGCCGTGGCACGTTATCGCCGTGCGCGCGGGTACGATGTGTACCTCTGCACGGGCACTGACGAGCACGGACAGAAAATCGAAAACAAGGCAAGCGAGGCGGGCATCACCCCGCAGGAGTACGTGGACAAGATGTCCGCCGTCATCCGCGGAGTCTGGGACAGTATGAATACCTCCTACGACTATTTCATCCGCACCACCGACGCCCCGCACGTCGCGGCGGTCCGCAAGATCTTCACCCGGTTCTACAACCAGGGCGATATCTACAAGGGGCACTACGAGGGCTGGTACTGCACCCCCTGCGAGACTTTCTTCACCGAAACCCAGATCGTGGACGGCAAATGCCCCGACTGCGGTCGCCCCGTCAAGCAGGCAAAGGAGGAGGCATACTTCTTCCGCATGAGCAAGTACGCAGATCGGCTGATGGACTATCTGGACACGCATCCCGACTTCATCGAGCCGGAATGTCGCAAGAAGGAAATGGTCAATAACTTCCTCAAGGCGGGCTTGCAGGACCTGTGCGTCTCGCGCACCTCCTTCCGCTGGGGAATTCCGGTGGACATCGACCCCAAGCATGTTATCTACGTTTGGCTGGACGCGCTGACCAACTATATCACCGCCGTCGGCTACGACCCTGACAAGAGCTTTGAGGAGCAAAGCGAATGGTTCCGCCGCCAGTGGCCCGCCGACGTTCACATCATCGGCAAGGACATCACCCGCTTCCACACTATCTACTGGCCGATCTTCCTCATGGCGCTCGACCTCCCCCTGCCCAAAAAGGTCTTTATCCACCCGTGGATGAACTTCGGCAAGGACAAAATGTCCAAGTCCCGCGGCAATGTGGTCTACGCCGACGAGCTGGCACAGCGCTTTTCGGTGGACGCCGTCCGCTACTATGCGCTGGCGGAAATGCCCTACGCCAACGACTGCGCGTTCACCTACGAGAGCATGATCAAACGCTACAATACCGATCTGGTCAACAACCTCGGAAACCTGGTCAAGCGCACGCTGGATATGCAGAAAAAGTACTTTGACAGCGTCATTCAGGCGCCCGACGAACGCGAACCGCTCGACCGTGAGGTGATCGACGCCTGCACCACCGCCGTGGCGCGCGTGATCGACTGCATGGACAATTACCGCCCCGCCGACGCGTTGGACGCCATCTTTACCATGCTCTCGCGCACCAACAAGTATATTGACGAGACGACCCCGTGGACGCTCGCCAAGGACGAGAACCGCCGGGCACGGCTCGGAACCGTTCTCTACACCCTCCTGGAAGCCATCCGCTGGGGCGCGATCCTGCTGGAGCCGTTCATTCCGGAAACGGCGGCGGAAATCCTCCGCGAGCTTGGAACGAACCTGACAGGCTACGACACCATCGGCACACCGGAGCAGTTCGGCGGGCTGATCGCGGGCGAGCGCGTTGGGGAATCCAAGGTGCTCTTCACGCGTGTTGACGAGGCAAAAATGCTCGCCGAGTTGGAGGAGGAGCTTGCCAGAAAGCAGGCGGAGGCGGCGGCGAATGCCCCCGTGGAAAAGCCGGAGGGCTGTGCTCTCATCGGCATCGACGACTTTATGAAGGTCGAACTGCGCACCGCGCAGATTCTTTCGTGCGAGCCGGTGCCGAAGGCGAAAAAACTGCTCAAATTACAGATTGACCTCGGCTATGAAAAGCGCCAGGTCGTCTCCGGCATTGCAAAATTCTACCGCCCGGAGGACCTGATCGGCAAAAAGATCATCCTGGTCGCCAACCTCTCCCCCGCCGTCCTCTGCGGCGTGGAATCCAACGGAATGTTGCTCGCGTCGGGTGAGGAGACCGTGCGCGTCATCTTCCTTGACCCCGAAACGCCGCTGGGCGAACGGGTGCACTGAAATGCGGGTTGCTGTAATCGGTTGCGGGCGCTGGGGCTCGCTGATTGCCTGGTATCTGGACAGACTGGGGCACACGGTGCTCCTTTACGGGCGGGAATCCTCCCCGCACATGCAGGCGTTTCTCGCCACGCGGAGCAATGACCTTCTGTCGCTCCCTGACTCCGTCACGCTGACGACCCGGCTGACCGACGTCGCGTCGGCGGAAGCGCTCATCATCTCCATTCCGTCCCAACAGCTCTCCGCCCTGATGGAGGAGCTGAAGCCGCTCGCCCTGCGCGACACCATCGTCGTGCTCTGCATGAAGGGCATTGAAGTCACAACCGGGCGACGGCTCAGCCAGATCGCCTCGGCAACGCTCGACCCAAGTTGCCCGGTCGCCGTCTGGCTCGGTCCGGGACACGTCCAGGAATTTTACCGCGGCGTGCCCAACTGCATGGTCATTGACAGCGAGGACGAGGAGGCAAAGCGCTGTCTGGTCGAAGCGTTCTCCGGCGATCTCATCCGCTTTTACTACGGGCAGGACATGATCGGAAACGAGATCGGCGCGGCGGCGAAGAACGTCATCGGCATTGCCGCCGGCTTGCTCGACGGGTACGAGCTGTCCACGCTGAAGGGTGCGCTGATGTCCCGCGGCACCCGCGAGGTCGCACGCCTGATTGCGGCAATGGGCGGCAACGGGCTGTCCGCCTACGGGCTGTGTCACCTTGGCGACTACGAGGCAACGGTGTTTTCGCCCTACTCGCACAACCGCGCGTTTGGCGAGTGCTTTGCCCGCGGCTTGCCCTATCGGGAGCTGGCGGAGGGCTACGCCACGACGCGCGCCATGGTGGAGCTTGGTGCCCGCTACGGCGTGGAGCTGCCGATCTGCGAGGCAGTTTATCGGATTCTCTATGAAAAAGCCCCGGCGAAAGAGGAGCTGATGCGGCTGATGACCCGCTCGCTTAAAAGTGAGTTTTAACCCGAAAGAACCATTCCGAGCCGCTCGCTCAAAAGTGAGTTTTAATCTGTAAGAACCATTCCGAGCCGCTCGCTCAAGAGTGAGTTTTAACCCATAAGAACCATTCCGAGCCGCTCGCTCAAGAGTGAGTTTTAACCCATAAGAACCATTCCGAGCCGCCCGCTTAAAAGTGAGTTTTAATCTGTAAGAACCATTCCGAGCCGCTCGCTTAAAAGTGAGTTTTAATCTGTAAGAACCACTCCGAGCCGCTCGCTTAAAAGTGAGTTTTAACCCATAAGAACCATTCCGAGCCGCCCGCTTAAAAGTGAGTTTTAATCTGTAAGAACCATTCCGAGCCGCTCTCCTCTACCCTCGACCAAGCCAAGTCCAAGCTTACCCAAAATCAACAGCCACGCCCGAGAGACGAGCGTGGCTGTTTTCAAAGGAGACCCCCTTTATGCTGTTGTTTGATTCCCACGCGCATTACTACGACGCCCGCTTCGACGACGCGAACGAGGGCGAGAGCGCCGACGCGTTGCTCCACCGCATGCTTCGGACGTTCGGCGGCGACATCGGCGGCATTGTCAACGTCGCGACCAACAATCAGAACGCGCACGACGTTCTCGCGCAGGCGTCCCGCTACCCCGGCATGTACGCGGCTCTCGGGATTCACCCGGAGGACTGCCAGGAATATTCCGACCCGGAGGAGCAGCTCCGCGCCCTGTGCGCACTGCTCGGTTGCAACGCGCCCGACCCTGTCTCCTACCGCCGCGACAACAAAATCGTTGCCATCGGCGAGATCGGGCTGGACTATTACGAATATCACCTCAAGGACAAGGAGACGCAGGCGTGGTACCTGGAAAAACAGCTTTGCCTGGCACAGGAGCTGGACCTCCCGGTCATCATCCACGACCGCGACGCCCACGGGGATTGCTTTGAAGCGGTACTGCGGCACCCCGGTCTGCGCGGTGTATTTCACAGTTACAGCGGCAGTCGCGAAATGGCGCAGGAGCTGGTCCGCCGCGGCTTTATGATCTCCTTCTCCGGCGTCGTCACGTTCCGCAACGCCCACCGGGTGCAGGAGATCGCCGCCTCCGTCCCTCCCGCCTCCCTACTCGTAGAGACCGACTGCCCCTACCTCGCGCCGCACCCTTGCCGCGGCAGGAGAAACGACTCCTCACTCATGCACTACACCGTGGAAATGCTGGCACAGCTCCACGACATGTCGGCAGAGCAAATGGCGCAGATCACCTTCGACAACGCCTGTCATTTATTCGACATTCGTCATAATTAACAAAAGTTTATCAAACATTTCTCACCAGCCATGGTTATTTTTTCGAAAATTCTCTTGCAAAGTTCTGTAAAATGATGTATAATGAGATAGGATATTCAGAGAGGCGCACGCAGAATGCCCCAGCGCACCGCGATCTATCCACATTTCACAGGAAAGGAAGCCCGTAACATACGGGAATCGCCCGCGCAAACCGCACGCACGGCACGACCGGGCACCGGGCGAACAGGTACAAAACAATGGCTGCCATCGAAACCAAAAGAATCAGAAACATTGCACTCTTAGGACACGGCGGATGCGGAAAGACCTCTCTTGCCGAGGCAATGTTGTATATTTCGGGCGCAACCGACCGTCTCGGAAAGATCAACGACGGTAACACCGTCTGCGACTACGACCCTGAGGAAATCGCAAGAAAGTTTTCGCTCTCCGGCGCCATCGCGCCGCTGACGTGGAAGGATATTAAAATCAACGTTCTCGACTGCCCCGGCTACCTCGACTTCACCGGCGAGGTCTCGCAGATGCTTCGCGTCGCCGACAGCGCTCTGATCGTTGTGGACGGCAAGAGCGGTATCCAGGTCGGAACCGAGCTGGCGTGGGACGCCGCGGACGAGGCGGGACTGCCCCGCGCGTTCTTCATCAACAAATTCGACGACAACGAGGCGCGCTTTGCTAAAATTCTCGACGCGCTTCACGACAAATGGGGCAAGAAGATCTGCCCGCTGACCATCCCGATGGTCAAGGACGGCGAGGTCGTCGGTGCCATTGACCTGGTGGACATGGAATCCCACGTTTTCGACGACGCGGGGCACCATTCCATTCACCCCATTCCCGAGGAATCGCTGGAGGCGGCGAACAAGTACCACGAAATGCTCCTGGAAGCGATCGCCAGCGCCGACGAAAAACTGATGGAAAAGTACTTCGGCGGCGAGGATATTTCCCATATGGAATGTATCAATGGCATCCACGAGGGAATCATCCACGGCGACATTGTGCCGGTTTTCTGCGGCGCCGCGTCCCGGTTGTGGGGCGTCTGGACGCTTCTTGACAAGATCACCGAGTCCTTCCCGCGGCATACCGCAAAGAAAACCGAAGTGCTGGACAACGGCGAGGACATTGAAATTAATCCCGACGGCGAGCCTGCAATCTTCGTTTTCAAGACCGTTGCCGACCCGTTCGTCGGAAAGATGAACTTCTTCAAGGTCATGAACGGTACCGTCAAGCGCGACATCACACTCACCAACCGCACGACGGGCGACGCTGAAAAGCTCGCGCATATCTATGTCGTACGTGGCAAAAAGCAGACCGAGGTTGACGAGCTGGTCTGCGGCGACATCGGCATGACCGCGAAGCTGTCGAACACCAACACCAACGATACTCTGACCTGGAACACCGACTTCCGGTATCTCCCCATCGCGTTCCCCACCCCGTACCTGGCGCAGGCGATTATCCCTGTGTCCACCGCGGACGAGAGCAAGATTTCTCAGGCGCTCGCGCGCATGACCGAGGAGGACCGCACCATCCGCTACGAAAACGACCCGGAGACCAAGCAGTGGGTGGTCTACGGCATGGGCGACATGCACCTGGCGGTACTCGCCGCGCGGCTCAAATCTCGTTTCGGCGTCAACGTCCGCTACGAAACGCCGCGCATTGCTTACCGTGAGCAGATCACGAAGAACGTGGACGTCGAGGGACGCCATAAGAAGCAGAACGGCGGCTCCGGACAGTTTGGTCACGTAAAGATTCGCTTTGCCCCCGCCGAAGCCGAAGGACTGACGTTCACGGTTTCCGTCGTCGGCGGCACTGTCCCGAAAAACTTCTATCCCGCGGTGGAGAAGGGCTTGCAGGATGCCATGGCCAAGGGCATCGCGGGCTTTCCCATGACGCACCTTGCCGCCGACCTGTACGACGGCTCCTACCACCCGGTCGACTCCGATGAGCTTTCGTTCAAGACCGCCGCGTCGTTGGCGTACAAGAAATGTCTGGAGCTGGCAGCGCCGGTTCTCTTGGAGCCGGTGGGTGAGGCGAAAATCACGGTACCTGACAGCATGGTCGGCGACATCATCGGTGACATGAACAAGCGTCGTGGCAGTGTGATGGGCATGGAGCCGGATCACGCCAAGAAAGGCAACACGATCATGACGGCGGTTGTGCCGAAGTCCGAGATGCTCGACTACCCGATCGCCCTGCGCGCGATGACGCAAGGACGCGGAATGTACAGCTTCACTGTCACCGGATACGACACGGTACCTGCAATGATTGCGGCGAAGATCACAGAGCAGTCCAAAAAGGGCGAGTAAGCAACGCACAAAAATCGTTTGATTCACGCAAATCCATGCGTGGGTGCCGCACCTTGGTGCGGCACCCACGCGGTTTTTATAGGGCAACAGTAGCCATAACGAGTAGCTATGACGCGGTAAAACGCGGTGTAGTTTTCCCGCCATGACTACCCTGCGTTTTTACGCAATGGGCGGCAACGGCGGCACAATTCACCGAACCGTTACCATCCTGCGCTTTTTTGCACAAGGTACGGAAACAGTAGCACAGTTCACCAAAGCGCTACTGCCACGTTCTTTTGGTACAAAGCGTGGCGTAGTTCACAAAACCGCTACCGCCACGCATTTTTGTACAAGCGCGGCGAGACGCGCAAAGCAACAAGGTTCTGCGTCCCGCAACGGCGGTCAATCAAGACCCTGTACCCTCCACCCCCCGCGGCGGTATAACGAACGAGTCGCAACCGTCCATGCGCCCATAGCCTCGTACATCCGCGACCGATCAATAAAAATTTCGGGGATGCAAAGGCTCCTTTGAGACTCCTGCATCCCCGGTTTCTTATGTTCGATTCAGATGATGTTCCGAATCTTATTTTCTGAGATCAACAATCATGATTACTTGGCTATCTTGCACATTTTTAAAAAAGGGGGGGGATGCCGCGCTGAGCGCGGCATCCCCGTTTTATGGTTTTGAAAGGAACCAATTATGCGTTCTTCTTTTTCTTAAGAACTACGAACACGACCACAGCGGCGATCACGACCACTGCAACAACAACGATGATGATAACCGTCGAGTTGCCCGGCTTGTCGTCGGGATCCTTGGGATTCTCCGGATTCACGGGATCGGTCGGGTCGGTCGGGTCGGTCGGGTCTGTCGGATCGGTCGGATCCTTGGGATCGTCCGGCTTCTCGTCGGGCTGGTTCTTCACTTCCTCAATCTTCTTCTCGAGGTCCTTCAGACGGGTGACAGCCTCCTTGGTCACGAACGGCTTCGCGAGATCGCTCAGCTGGTCGTAAGCCTGACGTGCTCTGGTAACGCGGGTGGTCATTGCCGCCAGGTTATCCTTGGTGATGTCCTCGGACAGACCCATGATGCGGTCGGTGACTTCCTGCGCTTCCTTCTTCGCTTCCTCTTCCTTGACCTTCTGCGCGTCGCTCAGGCGGATATTATCGATCTTGAGGACCATATCCGTCTCGGGAGCAGTGTTGCCCACGAAGAAGAATCTCATGAAGTTGATATTGGACGCGTCGAACGCGCCGGTCGAACCATCCGTAGCTTTTGCATCCTTGAACGCCAAAACGACATGGTTCCAGCCAACCTGAGGCTCGCCGACAATACCTGTCTTGATCTGACCAAGGTTCCAAGCAATCTCCGAGTTATCGCACTTGCCGGAGGAAGTCAGCTCAAAGCCGGTATTTCCAAACTTCAGATCAAAAATAGCGAGATCGGAAAGGTACAGCTCAAACTCAAGCGAATCATAAGCGGAACCGTCGATCGGCTCTGCGAACACGACCGGGTTCGCGTCACCAACGCCCAGCGTGTAGCTCAGGCAAGCGTAACCAGCCTTCTTATTTTCGGTGTCCAGCGTGAACTTACCGAACACTTCGTTGCAGCCGAACAGCGAGATCGAATGGTCGTCAGACTTCAGCTCGCCCTCGTTGAGGTACTCAGCTTCCAGCTTAGCGGCGTCATCCGCGTTGGTCACAAGGTAGAAGCGCGGAATCAGGCTGTAATCGGAGCTTCTCGTGTGGTAGCCCTTTGCACCAGTACCCGTAAAGGTCAGGCACTTCTGAGAGCCGCCCTCTTCCATTATGTTGCCGAGGTTGATGCAGACGTCGACACCGATCTTATCTTTTTCAGCAGGCGTGAAGGTCAGGAACTCGTCCCACTTCAACTCAACCTCGTAGATGACGTGTTCGCCATCACGGGTGGTCTTGGCATTGAGCTCCTGCGCGCCATTCTGCATAACCTGCGTGCCGGTACCCTTGTTGGCACCGAAGCAGTACTGCTTCGTGGACTCATCGGACATGTGACCGATACCGTAGTCAACGTTTTGGTAGCCCTTGTAATCAAACAGGTTCAGCTGCAGGCAGTAGCCCTTCCACATGTCGGCGCCGTCCTCCTTCAGACCGACGTTGCTCCAACCCTGAATGTAAGTATCAACGCAAACATACAGAGCGGAATCCGACCAGACTGCATAACCCTTGGCGTAGTTCTCGGTGTTGTACACCAGGAACAGAACCTCGTCCTGGAACTCCTCACCACGGGTATCCTTCGTGAAGAACCAGTTCTTCTCGGTTTTGTACTCGCCGGGGTCGTCCGTGCCGTCTGCCTGATACCAGAACAGCGGCTCACCGTACGCCTCGTCCACCTGACCATCCACTGTGATGGCGCCCTCCTCGACCTTCAGCACGCCGTAGTACATGGACTTGTGATATTCTGCGGACGCAGAAAGCGCAAGAATGACTGCCAGCGCTGCAACGAGAAGAACCATTGCAAATTTTTTCATGTCGAACCTCCCAAATTATGTATTATCGGCGACACCCGTACACTCGGGTATCTCTCCAGTTCATAGTATAGCATATTTCTCGTCTTTGTGCAAGCGTCAAGTTTGACAATTATACGATGAAATTTATGTCAAAAATCACAAAAGGACATGGCGGTGCGGTAAAATATCCGTCATGTTATGGAACAATTTTGGATTTCTTGCCTAAGATGGGGGGATTCGACAGACCGTCGACGACAAAACACGCCCCGGACACAGCGAACTGTATCCGGGACGCGAGGGCAATCCGACGGGAGTACTCCGCCGACCGTCACTGCGGCAACTTGAGGTCCTCCTGACGATAGAGTCCCATTTTTTCCATGAGAAATCCGAACAGGCAGGAGAGCACCGCGGGGAGCACGAAGCAAAGCAGGGCAAGCCCCGCCCACATGCGCGGCTCCTTTTCGGTCGCGGTCAGGATACCGAGTGGTCCGACCAGTCCGCAGGTTCCCATTCCCGCCGAGACGCCGGTACATTCCAGGCGGAAGACCATGGTTGAAAGCGGTCCGCAGATCGCCGCCGCAAGTGTGGGCGGAATCCATATCTGCGGCTTGCGGCAGATATTCCCCATCTGGAGCATAGAGGTTCCCAGCCCCTGCGCGACCAGTCCGCTCCAGCGGTTGGCGCGGAAGGACATAAAGGCAAAGCCGATCATCTGCGCGCAGCACCCGACGGTCGCCGCACCGCCCGCCAGTCCGGAAATACCGATCATAGCGCAGATGGCGGCGCTGGAGATCGGAAGCGTCAGGATCATACCAACCACGACGGAGATGACCACGCCCATGAGGAACGGCTGGTATTCGGTCGCCGTATTGATAAAGTCGCCGAGCGCGTAGACGACGTACGAGATGCCGGGGCAGACCAGCCACGACACGCCGTAGCCGACCAGGATGGCGACGGTAGGCGTGACAAGAATATCGACCTTGGTTTTCTTGGAGACGAGCTGTGCGATCTCGCAGGCGACGACAACGGCGACAAACGCGCCGGCAGGTCCTGCCGTCAGAGAGCGGTCGATGGCTTCGAAATGCGTCGGGAAGCTATATCCGATGGAGCCGACCACCGCCGCCGACAGCATGACGAGCGTATCGGATTTCAACGCGTGTGCGATGGCGACGCCGATCGCCATGCCGGACGCGCCCGCCGCGTATTTATTGATGTCGCAAAGAAAGGACAATCCGGTATATTGTCCGATGGTCTGGAAGATCGTTCCGATCAGCAGTGACGCGAAAAGTCCGAGCGCCATTGCGCCCATCGCGTCGATAAAATACCGTTTTGCGTATGTTTTCAATGTTTTTTTCATATTCTGCCTCGCTCACTCTCTGTCGTTCATTTATTATTCATTTTAGCACAAATTGCCCGGGAAGTCAAGGAATATCGGAAAAAGGTGCAAATATTGACCCCGAATCGTCGGAATGGTCTCCGCGTCGGAGATATCCGGCTGACGCGAACAACGTCGTCGGGGGTGATAAAAAACTCAGACTGAGTTTTTTATCACCCCCGGGGTTCATTCAAAACGGGTACTATTGTCTCAGGACCACGGCACCCGTTTTTGTACGGTCTCCGACCGGACGGTCAGGTGACGTTATAGAATTTCACGTACCAGATAGCGGTAAAAACGACTCCGACGAAAAGAAACAACAGACCTGTCACAAGAACACACCGGTCTTTTGTTTTTCTCATCTCCTTCAGCTTTCTCTCGCGGTAATCCTTATACAATTCATGCTTTGCTCTGCCCATAGGAATAAACGCCAAAACGACATTTCTCAAAACGAATCCTATTCCTATCAGGGCGCCCTCGCCGCTGATGAACATCATTCCCGCAAACAAAGTCAGCAAAATTCCGGAGACGAAGAATCCATCCGCCAGAATCTGGATATTCACAGCGACCGAGTGAGCAAAAAAGCCTTTTGACCAGAACACGGCAACCGCGATCAAAGAAGCGACAGCAAAGCAGATGATATACTTCAACAATAACGCTTTGGTTTCCTTTTTCATGCCTTAACCGCCTGTCTTGTTATTTGACCGACTCTTTGTACTTCCTTTCCTCAGCGTCGTTACAATAGACAAAGTGACCGGGAGCAATCTCGCGGAAGGAGGGTCGATCTACCGAATAATCATGTTCTGCCAAAGGATTGTAGCTGATTCGTGTACGTTGCTTTTCGTACACGGGGTCAGGCAACGGAATGGCTGACAGCAGGGACTTTGTATAAGGATGCAGGGGATGATTGAACAGCTCATCCGAGTCGGCAAGCTCTACCATTTTGCCGAAATACATCACGCCGATTCTGTCCGAGAAGTATTTAACGACGGACAGGTCGTGGGCAATGAACATAATGGTAAGTCCCATGCTCTCGCGCAGGTCGTTGAGCAGGTTGATGACCTGCGCCTGAATCGACACGTCGAGCGCCGAGATCGGCTCGTCCGCGATAATCATTTCAGGCTGCATAATCACGGCTCTTGCAATACCGATACGCTGACGCTGACCGCCCGAGAACTCGTGCGGATACCGGTCCGCATGCTCACGGACAAGTCCGACGGTCTCAAGAATGTCATAAACCTTCTGATTGATCAGCTCTTTGTCGGTCATGCCGTTGATGACCAAGCCCTCGGCGATGATCTCGCGGACCGTCATACGGGGGTCGAGCGAGGCAATGGGGTCCTGGAAGATCATCTGAATTTCCGTAATCAGCTTGCTCTTCTTTGCCACGCGGCACTTCTGCTTATACTCTTTATCGAGCGCCTTGATTGCCGCATGATCGCCCCCGGCTGCCCGGAGCTTCTCGGCATGTTCTGCCTCAAGCGCCTCAATACGCGACTGGGAATAGCGTTTATCGACTGCCTTGCAGTCAACCTTTGCGCTTCTGATCTTGGCTCTGTTTTCATCAACCACGGCACCCAGCTCGCTGTTGATTTTTTCAATCTCAGCCTTAATCTCAGCCGCTCTTTCGGCGCTGACGTTTTTCTCGGCGCGGAGCGCTTTGATCTTTTTTGCCGCTTCGGAGCGGGCGCTCGCGATCGCATCCTTGTAGGAACGCGTCCCCGCGCTGATCTTCTGCCCCTTAAAGTATATGTTGCCCGAGGTAATGTCATACAGCTGTATGATCGAACGACCGGTGGTGGTTTTACCGCACCCGGACTCTCCGACAAGACCAAACGCCTCACCCTTTTTGATCTCAAAGCTCACGTCGTCAACCGCCTTGAGGTCCTTGCGTCCCATCCGGAAATATTGGCAAAGATGTTCGACCTTCAGCAGGACTTCATTATTGTTCTCCATAATTGCCTCCTCTTTCCTTCATTCGCTTGATTCGCTCGGTAATGATCTTGGGAACCTCAACCTTGGGCGCATTGGGGTGGAGCAGCCATGTGGCGGCGTAATGCGTAGGAGAAACTTCAAACATAGGAGGCTGCATTTCGTAGTCTATCTCCATTGCGTACTTGTTTCTCTCCGCGAACGCATCTCCGACGGGAGGATAGATCATATTGGGAGGGGTACCGGGGATGGCATCCAGCTTCTCGTTCGTATCGAGGTCGGGCATGGAGGAAAGCAACGCCCACGTATAGGGATGCCGTGGATTGTAGAACACCTCTTCCGCCGTACCGTACTCAACAATCTTACCTGCATACATCACGGCAATTCTGTCCGCCATGTTTGCGACCACGCCCAGATCGTGCGTAATAAAGATAATGGAAAGATTACGCTCACGCTTCAGACGGTTGATCAGCTCCAGAATCTGCGCCTGAATGGTAACGTCAAGTGCGGTGGTAGGCTCGTCGCATATCAGAATATCGGGGTTTGCCGAAAGTGCGATTGCAATCACGATACGCTGGCGCATACCGCCCGAGAACTCAAACGGATACTGTCTGTACCGCAGTCTCGCCTCGGGAATACCAACCTCGTCCATGAGCTTGATTGCCCGTTCCTTCGCGATGCGCTTTGTCAGCTTATAGACGACCTGAGAAGCCTTTTCCTTGAGATAATCAATGATCTCAATGCACCGCTTGTCCAGGTCCACCTTGTTCTCAGCCTGAACATCGGACTCAAACTTCTCCACCACGTGGGTAAGAACGGAAACGATGTTGCGAATCTGTTCCTCCGGCTCCACCACGGACTTGGGAACGATCTTCCAGTTGACCGTCTTCCCCTTCTTTCCCTTTGCGAGCAGAGCCTCTCTCTTTGCGGTCTGACGTGCAAAGCGAGCCTCCTCCTTGGGGTTATTCTTCAAGTAGAAGAAGTACTTTTCGATCTCTCTGTCAATGGCGCCGCCAAAGGTGTAAGCGACGCTGTCCTTGGTCACAGCCAACGGATCAATTGCCGCGTGGACACTTTTGTTCAGATTCTTGGCAAGAATCGTTGCCTCCGGCGAGGCAAAGTTGCCCGCCTTGAAAAATTCAATCGCGGCTTTCAACTCCCGAATCGCCTTTTTCTTGTTTTCCAAAGTCCTATCGAGCGAATACCGCACCGCGATCTTTTCGTAGCTGATAAACGACTCCATAAAATCCTCGGTGAGGAACTTATACGCCATTTCGTTTGCCTCGGGAGCGGGAATCCGGCTGAGGTCCGTGTCGGGATGCCGATACACGTAGTAACCGATTCGGAAGAAGTCATACTTGGGGCGTGCGAGCATCTCCTCGGCGGTTTTCCTGATCTGTTTGAGGATATCGACAGTCTCGGCAGATGCTTCATTTTTGTATGCTTTTCCTGCCACCAGCTTCTTTGTAGCGTCCGCGATTGTCAGTTTGGAGCGCTCGATTGCCCTTGCGCTGTACAGGGATGCGCTGTGAGCTTTCAGCGTTTCCTCATAGCCCGTCACAAAATACTTGTCGCTGATCTGCTTCAGATAATTTCCAATCCGCTTCAGCGTCGATACAACATCAACCTTTTGCTTCTTTTCGGTCAGGAAGAGGAAATCCTCAATAATCGTGATCATCTCCTCCGCCGCCGTGCGGGACTCATTGTAGCTGTTCTCCAGTTTAATCGCCTGGATGTTGAAGTCATCAAAGGTCTTGATGTACTTTCCAACCTCTTCCAGAGAAATGTTTGCGTCATTGTGCTCGGGGAGAGCGACCTTGATCGTCTCAAACAATGTGGCAAGCATTTTATTGAAGGCTTCGCGCCCTTCCTTGCGGTTCGCCTTATTTTTAAGGAGCATCGCCTCCGTGATCTGCTTGCCGATGCGCATGATGGGGTTGAGCGAGGACAAAGGGTCCTGGAAGATCATGGCGATCTTGTCTCCGCGGAGCTTATGCATCTCCTCCTCGGGAATACGCAAAAGATCCCGTCCGTCGTAAAGAATTTCTCCGCCCTCATAAATAGAGTTTACCGCAGAAATTCCCATGATCGCCTTTGAGGTAACGGACTTACCAGAACCGGACTCTCCGACGATTGCCAGTGTTTCCCCCTTATACAGATCAAACGAAATATCCCGTACCGCCTGGACCTTACCGGCATCCGTGCGGAAGCTGACCTTCAGATTGTTGACCGATAACTTAACTTCTTTATTCATACTTAATCCTCCGAGCCTCTGAGTGACGGATTCAACGCATCGCGCAAGCCGTTACCGAACAAGTTAAAGCTGAGCATTAACAGAACAAGGAACAGACAGGGGAACAGTGCCACGTAGGCGGCGCCGGCCATAATAGACTTCTGACCAGCAGCAATGAGAGTACCGACACTGGTGGTGTTTCCCGCCTCAAGGTTGATGATACCCAGGTAGGACAAGTTGGTCTCCGAGTAGATCATCAAGGGAATGACCAAAGCAACGCTGGTGACGATGGTACCCAGACCATTCGGAAAAATATGCTTGAACATAATTCTCGAATCGCTGGCGCCGAGCGTTCTTGCCGCAAGAACGTACTCCTGATTCTTAAAGCGATAGAACTGCATGCGCGTCCTGCTCGCCATACCGATCCATCCTGTCGCAAAGAACGCGATAAACAGAACCAACGCCTGGCTTGACGTTCCCATATGATATTTCAGAAGCGTAATAACGATCATGGTGGGGACAGCGCCGAGAACATCGGAAATTCTTTCCATGATGAGGTCGACTCTTCCGCCGAAGTATCCGGAGATTGAGCCCCAAATGACGCCGACGATGAAGTTCACCGCCACGACGATGGTGGCAAACACGAACGAAAATCTTGCGCCGTACGCAAGGCAGGCAAAGATATCCTTACCCGTATCGGTGGTACCGAAGAGGAAGCGCGGTTCCGTGATGCCGTCGTGCTTCACCTGAGTGTGAGTATAGGTATAATATTCGTAATATTCTGCTCTGACTTCGATACCGCCATCCACTCTTCTGCCATAGGCATAGTAGTAGGTAGAGCCGTTTTCTTTGATGCCATCCTCACCCTCGATCCGGAGAGAATTGTACTCCGGGATCAGAGAAGACGCCGAGCCTTCCTCGTATCTCCAGTAGTTGGGGATGATATTTCCGTTATAGTCGAGCTTGGGGCGGATCACCGATGCATTCGGATCCTCCATCTTATAGTAGATATTCGCATCGTACTTATTCTTTTCAAGCGTGGGTCTGTCGGAGGATTTCACCACGGGATAGAGAATCTGTCTGCCCGTTTCATCCTGATATTTCTGAATATTATCGAATTCTTCCTGAGAAATGATCTTGTATTTACCAAAGCCTACGCCATAATAAGTATCGTAGCGGTAGGAATAGCTTGAGCCGTCCTGACTCACCGTGTACTCACCGCGCTTGATGACTTCCCTGCCCGTTTCCGCAGCGAGAGCCTGATCCTTGATATAGCCGAGGTAATTGGTGTTTTTCGTTTTGCAGCCATCCCAGAAATCAATGCCGTTATTGGCAAAAAGCTCTGACTTGGGCGTTACGTAAGCATACACCATATCGTAGTATGCCGGTGTGAAGGCAGTGAAAAACGGCGCAATGATTGCAAAAAGTACCAGAATAGCAATCACGATACCGCCAACGACCGCGCCCTTGTTCTTGGCGAAGCGTTTGAGTGCGCCCTGAAAATAGCTCACGGGCTTGGTATCAAATTTGCTGTCGTGCTTCAGGTCCCGCCCGGTTGCAAATCTGAACTTATCCGCGGGAATATCGGGGATATTCTTTACATAATTCATTGCCATCTTTATTTCGCCCCCATTCTGATTCTCGGGTCGATGAAACCGTAACTGATGTCAATAACGATACCCGCCGTCAGGCTGACCAGGGTATAGAAGCCGGAGAGCAGCATGAAGAAGTCATAGTCCTGGAAAGTAATAGAGTTCAGATAAAGTCCGCCGACGCCGTTGATTCCGAACATTTTTTCGATAATCAGTGATCCCGAAAGAACCGAAACAAATTCACTCAGAATCGAGGGGAAGATAACGACCATGGAATTGCGCATCGCATGGCGGAAGATCGCCTGGCGTTTGGTCAGTCCCTTGGTTCTTGCGAGCAACATAAACTCGCCCGTCAGAACCTCCGAAAGCTCCGCACGCGTATAGCGTGCATAGCTGGCAATCGAGCCGAGGCACAGTGCAAACACGGCGGGAAGCATGGAGCGGAACACCGGCCATGTGAAGTATTCTTTACTGGTTGACATGGTGATCGGGAACCAGCCGAGCTTGAAGCAGAACACGTACTGAATCAGAAGTGCCAATACGACGGAGGGAACCGAGATCAGCAGGATAATGGCAACGTTAATCATCTGGTCCTGCCATTTGTTCTTTTTCAGCGCCGCCCAGATACCAAGCGCAAGACCGATCGGCACTCCGATCAGGGTAGAATAAATATTGATAAGCATGGTGGGAGGAAGATGGCTGACAAACACTTCCCCCAAATCCATGTTGAGGTATTCTCCGTAAGTGGTGGCGATGCCCAGATCGCCTTTTGTAAACACCCGTTTGATGTAGTTCCCGTACTGAAGCAGTATCGGAACACGATCATAGGAATAAACGCCGTTCTCACCTCTTTGGATGTTGGTGATCCAGCCTCTTCCCTCCAATGTCTTCATGACGATCTCAGGGTCCTGACCCGGAAGAGCGTTGGTGGGGATGGGCAGGAGCTTGATAAGCACAAAACACATTGTAAAAATAATTACAAATGTGAAGAGCATCAAGCCCAGACGTTTCATAACATATTTAAACATATACATGGGGTTTTCTCCTCTGTTTTGTTGTTTCCCGATTCACAGCTTTCGAGTCTCAAAATATGCGCGATCGTACGTAGCGGCACTGCGTGCGCCCCGACTGCGCATGGCACAAAAATGAGGTTTGGATCGATTTCTCAATCAACGGCTCGCCGTTTTTTATGATTTGGGCGGCTTCATGCCGACCTTCAGAATTTTCTCTGTTTTGGTGTTGTTTTCTGTCCTGAATACAGCAAAAAAGTCAAATTTTTATGGGAGGTGGGGGAACTTATTAACAATTCGTAAATAAACAAATCAGCGGTGAGCGCGTGGCTCACCGCCGTTTGCTTAAAATCATGTAATCCTAATCAAACTGTATGTATCAGCCACAATAGAATTACTCGGACTTCTTGTACTCCTCGGTCAGGTCGTTGTTGTGAGCCTTAACATAGTCGGTCCACTCAGCATCGGTGTAGTTGACCTCAATATATCTGAGACCGCCGAAGCTCATGAACACGTTCTCAACATCGGTGATATAGGAGAACTTAGCGCCAAGGAAGGATCCGCCGGACGATGCGATAAGCATCACAGAGCGGCTTTCTTTGATGGTCAACTCTTCAAGAGCGGAGAGGATCATAAGTCTTGCCTCAACAGGGGCATAACCTGCATCCCAGTTGTAGGTCTTGGGGGCGTTTTCGCTCTCTGCAAGACCGTTCAGGCAGAAGAACCAGTTCTGAACGCTCATGGTGATGGTCTCACCTGCGCCGGCGTAATCGCCTGCGGGCATGGTGAGCGTCATATCAATCGCGGTGGTATCCCAATACATATGGTAGTTGAGATTGTCATCGGGGTTAACAAACGAACCAATGATATCAAAGGGGTTGAAGGGGTTGCCGTTGAAGCCGTAACCGAAGCCGATCTGGGTCTTGCCGCTTCTGAAAGCATCAGACCACTTATCGCCTGCGGATGCATCGAACACAACGTCGATCTTGTCCTCAAGAGCGGTGCCCTTGGTCAGATCATCGAGAACATCCTGGAGGTAGCCGGCACGGAATCTCTGCTTATCGGTATCCGTGGAAGAACCGTAAACGAGGGTGATGTTCTTGGTTGCGTCGTAGCCGTACATATCGGCATGAGCCGTCAGCTCCGCGATCGCGGCAGCCATCTTCTCTTTTGCAAGGGTGGGGTTGTAGCCGGTGAGAGACTCATATGCCTCGTCCAGCTCAAGGTTCTTCAGTTCGCCGGAGGTCCACTTGCCGTCCGCACCCTGCGTGAAGCCGTAAGCGCGGAGGATGCCCTCTTTTGCCTGCTTGGTGTTACGGTACTGACCACCGTCCGCAAGAGTCGGAGCGTTTTCAATATCGTAGTAGTAAGCGGAGTTCACAAGACCGAAGCAAGGAATTGCGGTACCGGGCCAGATCTTCTCAACGATGTCGCTTCTGTTGAGCGCAAGGTTGAACGCCTGTCTGAACTCGGGGATCGCAAGGATACCGTTGTTGTTCTTGCTGCTCTTCAGAACGTCGAGGTTGCTGTAAAGCTGCATACCGAATGTACCGGTATCGTTGGAGGTATAGTAGACGTACTTGGAGTCCACATACTCTGCTGCGTTCTCGGTTGCAAGGGTTGCATCATCGTAGCTACCGTTCAGGAATCCCATCCACCTGGTGGACCACTCCTCAACCTTACGGCAGTTGATCGCGGTAATGTTGTACTGATTCTTGTACTCCTCCATGTTCCAGCCGTACCAGTTCTCGTTCTTCACGAGCTTGTAGTGAGAGCCTGCCACAAACTCTGTGAGCTTGTAGGGACCCCAGCTTGCGGTGGAGGCAAGAGAAGAGTTGTACTTCGAGGTCCAAAGGGTTGCGCCGTTTGCGGGAGCAATCTTGGAAGCCTCGTACTTCGCCTGGTGGACCAGCGGGAGGCTCTGCATGTAGTAGCCTGCGAGGTAGGAGAGAGAGCCGTCTTCCTTGACAAAAGCGAACGCCTTATCCAGGCAGACAACGATCGCGTTCTCGCTGTCGATGGAGTACATACCGACAGTATCCCACTCCACCTTGTCGCCGTAACCGGAAATGTAGAACAGAGCCTCTTTGAACAGCTGCTCCTTGGTAGCGTCGTCAAGAGTGCTCCAGTCATAACCAAAGGCCTTCACAGCGTGACCGATGAGGTCCATAGCTGCCTGCTTGTTTTCCTCAGTAATCAACGTATAGCCATACTCATTCGCTGCTTCCGCGATAACCTTCAGTGCGGCTTTCGCCTCGTCTGTACCAACGTAATTATTGATCAGCGTGGTCAGCGAATAGCCGGCGATAATCGTCATATTTTCGGAAGAGGTGCTCAGATAGACCTTAGCAGCGTTAATATCGCTGATATCGTAGGAGTAATCGGGTGTATCATTTTCTCCGTAAGCGGGAACAATGGGAGAATAGATAGGAGCGCCGGAGAAGAAGTACGCCTTGGAGTTCTTGATCTTGAGCGTATCGTAGTAGGTGTTTGCTCTGAAGTTCATGAAAGTAGGATCGAGCTGCTGCTTCATGGAGTACACGAAGTCAGCCGCCTTGATCGGCGTGCCGTCGTCCCACTTCAGGTCGTCACGGAGTGTAATCTTCCAAGCATAGCCGCCCTCTTTCTTCTGATCGGCGGTGTAGCCCCACTTTGCATCAACGGAAGAGGTTACATCCTCCAGCTTCGTTGCCGCAGAGTAGTTGGTGGTGTATGCACCGGGAACGATGCCTGCCTTGTTGATTGAACCATCCTCATTGTACTTCTTGTCGTTCTCGAACTTATAGTCATAGTCGAAGAACGAGGAGCTAATGTAGGTCAAGATCTGCCTATCATTGTTGTCCGCATAGGTCAGCTCGTTCCAGTTGCTGGGCATCGTAGCTGTGGTGGTATTGTATTCAGCCTGCTTGAAGGTAGCCGAGTTATTGGCAGGATTCTTGGGACCGCAGCCCACTACCATCACAGCAACAAGCACCAAGCACAAAGCCATCAACAGAATGGATTTGAGTCTCTTGTTCATAATGTTTCTTTCCTCCACATATGAATTTTAATTTCAATATCCGCCGTTTTCCTCCCTCCGCCCCATCATGCCAGAGCCCTTTTCAAAGGCGAGGAAGAAAGTTGCGCAAGCAAAAAAACAGCAAAAATATTTAATCGCAAAGATTATAGCACATAAATTTCTGCTTGTCAACCACTTTCTCGATTTTTTTGACGTTTTATCCGGTTTTTTACGGCGTTCATGCAATTCTTACTTTGAAAAATTGCAAAAAAATCCATTTCAAGAGTAGTTTTCACTTGCGCCCGCTCATCGCGCCCCCCGCATATCCGCGCAGGCGCGGAGACATGCATGCTTCGATTCATTTTCGTGAAATTTGCCCGGGAAAACAAGAGGTCCTGAAAAAAGTGCAAAAATTGACCGACTCGGCGGGGCGGTGAGCAGCAAAAAACAGGAACTGGAAATCTGACGAAAAGTCCCGTCGGATAGCACAAACTTCCTCACATACGGCAAAAAAAGTGACGCACAATACTACCAGAGTCGAGAACAGCACACAAGCCGCGTGCGAAAAAGCCGCCGACCGTATCATGAGGACGGCGACAGGTGCGTCGGTCGCCGTTCCCGGGCTCATTCACGATAGATCGTATTTTCCCAATTTTATTATGAAAGCGTCGGCGCAAGTCGCACGCAAAAGGAGTTCATTATGGCAAGCAACAAGACACTGGTTCCCGAGGCAAAGGAAGCACTGGAGAAATTCAAGATGGAAGCCGCAAGCGAAGTCGGCGTGAACCTCACGCAGGGCTACAACGGCGACCTGACCTCCCGTCAGGCCGGTTCTGTCGGCGGTCAGATGGTCAAGAAAATGATCGAGTCCTACGAGAACTCGCTCAAGAAGTAATCTGCACGGATCCGACCCGGGGTTGTTAGAAAACGCTGTTTTTTAACAGCCCCCTTTTTCCGCGCCCGCGGGGTAAAATTTTCCATCCGCACACCATTTTTGCCACGCGCCCTTGACAAATGAAAGCATTTTAGATATAATGGAAAAAAATATTCCGAATCTGATATAAGGAAACGAAAAAATGAAAATTTACGACGAATTGGTCGCGCGCGGTCTGATCGCGCAGGTGACGGATGAAGAACAGATCAAAAATCTTATCAACGAGGGCAAGGCGACCTTTTACATCGGCTTCGACCCCACTGCCGACTCCCTCCATGTGGGACACTTCATGGCACTGTGCCTGATGAAACGCCTGCAGATGGCGGGCAACCGTCCTGTCGTTCTCATCGGCGGCGGCACCGGATACGTCGGCGATCCGTCCGGACGCACCGACATGCGCTCCATGATGACGCCCGAAACCATCGCTCACAACTGCGAGTGCTTCCGCCGTCAGATGGAACGCTTCATTGAGTTCGGTGAGGACAAGGCGATCATGGTCAACAACGCCGACTGGCTCCTCAAGCTCAACTACATTGATCTTCTCCGCGACGTGGGCGCCTGCTTCTCGGTCAACAACATGCTCCGTGCCCGTTGCTACGAGCAACGCATGGAGCGCGGTCTGTCATTCCTGGAATTCAACTACATGATTATGCAGTCCTACGACTTCTACTACCTGTTTCAGAACTACGGTTGCAACATGCAGTTCGGCGGCGACGACCAGTGGTCGAACATGCTGGGTGGCACCGAACTGATCCGCAAAAAGCTGGGCAAGGACGCGCACGCCATGACCATTACCCTCCTGATGAACAGCGAGGGCAAGAAGATGGGCAAGACGGCGAGCGGCGCCGTGTGGCTTGACCCCAACAAAACCTCGCCCTTTGATTTTTACCAGTACTGGAGAAACGTCGGGGATGCCGACGTGCTCAAGTGCATCCGCATGCTGACGTTCCTGCCGCTGGAAGAGATCGACAAGATGGACAAGTGGGAGGGCAGTCAGCTCAACACCGCCAAGGAAATTCTCGCATGGGAGCTGACGCGTCTGGTGCATGGCGAAGAGGAAGCGAACAAGGCGCGGGATGCGGCGCGGGCGCTGTTCGTCAGCGGCGGCAACACTGCCGATATGCCCACGACGGTGCTGACGGCGGACGATTTCACGGACGGCAGTATTGAGCTGTTGACCCTTTTGGTCAAGACCGGGCTGGTCGCCTCCAAGTCCGAGGCGCGCCGCGCGGTTGAGCAAGGCGGCGTTACGGTCAGCGAGCAGAAGGTCACGGATCTGAAAGCAAGCTATGGGGCGGACACCTTCCGCGGGGAGGGAGTCGTTCTCCGCCGCGGAAAGAAAGCGTTCCGCAAGGTCACGCTCGGCTGATCCGGACGCGGAATTCGGGGGTGTTAAAAAATTCATTTTGAATTTTTTAACACCCCCGACGACGTTGATCTCGGTGGCTGGACGCCGCCGGTTTGCCACCGGGAAGATCGTAAGGTAAAGGGACGGTGCAAAAAGATCGCACAAAACGCCGGAACCCAATCGCAATTTTGAAAGGGCTGTCGCGCCAAGCGCGACAGCCCTTTTTCCACCCGATTATTGTTCCCTGTACTCTCCCGTCAGCGCGTCTCGGACAAGGCGGCTTCCCGTGCGTAGCCATGGGAGCGGAATATCCTCGCGCAGGGTCACTTCCCCGCTCATCGACGTGCGACTGAGCGTCAGAACCTCGCCTGCCGCCAGATTGAACGGGGTCTGCAACGAGCCGCGCACCGCGCCCGCCGGGTTGTTTTTACAATAGACCGTCACACGCCCGCCCGCCGGAATCTCCATGACGGGGAAAACGTAGCGGCGCAGGGTATCCTGTCGGTCGGTCAGCGCATAGCCCAGCGTGGAAACCGCCTCCGTCCCGGGGTTGTACAGCACGACGTAATCCGCGCCCTCACGATAGGAAACACTCTCCACGTACAGCCGCGGCGCGTCCGGTCGCAGAATCAGCGAGACCTCCACGGTCTCCTGCGCGATCTCCGCCCCGCCGAGGTGCAGTTCTTCATCCCAGACATCCTTGCCGTTCACGGTCCAATGGTCAAAGGCGTACCCCGCGGGGACAATCGGTGTGAGCGCCGTATCGTAATACGAATAATAGATGCCATCGAAGTCGCCGCGCACCGTCAGAGTGTTGACCTGCGCCGCCACGCCGTCCGGCAGGTGAAGCGACAGGGTGTACCTCTGCCCCAGACCGTATTTCCGGTCAAGGTGCTTTTGCATGGCATCCGCCCGTCCTGCCGCGAATTTCCGAATGACATTCACGTCACGGTCAAAGGTATCCAGTGTGTAGTCGGCAGGAAGATACGGACTGCCGTTCTCACCGAGCACCGTCTCCATGGCGGCGCGGACGGTGCCGCTCACCCGCTCGATCGTCTCCGACAGGTGATGCTCCGAAAAGGCGCCGTTCATCATGTCCAGAAAATAGGTGACGTATATCTGCTCGCAGTCCGCCCGCTTCATGAGCGCACAGAACAGCGGACTGTACTGAATCAACGCTTCGTTGTAATTCCTCTCCAGCGGATTGCTCTTCGGGTTGGAGCGGAACGACCAGTCGGTGTCGTGCGGCAAAAAATACCACTTGCCGTCCATTCCGTACACGTCGGAGAAGTCCTCACTCTCGGCGGGAATGTACCGGAAGACCCGGTTATTATTCTGCGGCCAGTCACCGTTATCCGTGTAGGCAAACGCCGCGTGAAGTTGCAGGTAGCTACCGACGTCCAGCCGCGCGCAAAGTGCGGCGTATGTTTCGTCGTCTGTCAGATCAAGCATCGAAAAGTCGTACATTTCGTTGTAGTCCGCCAGCGGGTCGAACGCGCCGTGGCTCTCCCCGTCGGGCAGCTTCGCCCGCTCCGGTCCGTCAAGCACGACAAATTCGCCCCGATAATCGTAGCACCCGTACCGATTTTTGAAGTAATCGTCCTTATACGGCTCGTGAATCCAGTAAAGCCCGTAGAGCGTGCCGTTCACGTAGACCAGCGCGGGGCGCACCGATTCGGTAAACGCAAAGCCCTGCTCCCGCAGAAGCATCTGCACCAGCTCGTCGCGCATATAGGCGCCGGCGTAATCGTTGCCCGTATTGCGCACGACCAGCTGCTCAAAGCTGTCGATCCGCGTGCCGTCTGCCGCATACATGGCTTCGAACAGCCCCGCATCGCGAAATTCCCCGTGCGCCGGGTCATAGGTGGTGCGTGCGATCAGCCGCATGGATTTTTGCGCATGGGCACGCGAATATCCGCCGTACAGCCGCCCGCCGGCGTCCTGATCGAGCCTCACTGCCCCGTCGGTATCGTACAGCGAGACGTGCATGGAGCGCTCCCAGTCGCGTCCGTGCTGATTCCGGTTTCCGTGATAGAAAATTCCCCGCTCGCGCGACCACAGATCGTCGTTCTCCGCCTGAATACTCAGCACGCAGACCGGAAGCTGTTCCGCAATCCGCCGCCCGGTAAAATAGGTACGGTAATACACCCGCGACAGTTGCCCGCCGGCGTACTGCACAACGGCGGCGATGGGGTACGCGCGCACATCCTTCCCTGCCTTCAGCGTGATCGCCCGGTGCAGGCGTTGCCCGCTTTGGGGTGTCGGGACCGAGCCGTCCGTCGTGTAATAGATCGTGCCGCCGCGGGGCGCGGTCAATTTGAGCGGGCGACTGCCGGAAAAGAACACCGACCCCTCCTCATCAAGGGAAAACAGAATTTCATCCGTTCCGTTCGTCCCCTCCCCCGACGCCCCTTGCCCCGGCTGACCCGCCGCGGTGTCACCCGGGCGCGGCATACTCAGGAAAGTCAGCGTCGCCACCCCGCAAAGGAGAATCAGGACAAGCAGGACGCACAGGCGCTTCGTGGTAGCAAAACTGTCGTCAAATTTCATCCCACGTCTCCCGTATATTCCACCGTCAGCGCACTCTCCACGCCTTCGATGGCAAGCAGGCGCGCGCTCATATCCCGCCGTTTTTCGTTCATCCGGAAGGACGCCGTGACCTCATAGGTCTGCGGATAACAGGTCGCGCTACGCAGTTTCGCCCGCTCCTGCCGCAAAAGTGCATCGACCTCCTCCCGCGCGTGGGAGGCGCACCGGACGACCACGAGATAGGTCTGCACCCGTCCGCGCGCCAGCTGTAATACGCAGTAGACGACCGCGATAAACAGCGTTCCCGTCAGTGAAAAGAGGTACAGTCCCGCACCGCAGGTGATACCGACCGCCACGCTCCAGAACAGAAATCCGACGTCCAGCGGGTCCTTGATCGCCGCGCGGAAGCGGACAATGGAAAGCGCGCCGACCATGCCGAGCGACAGGACGAGGTTGGCGGAAATAGTCATGATGATCGTGGTGGTAATCAGGGCAGTCATGACAAGGAGCACGGCAAAGTTACCGCTGAAGCACGGTCCGCGGTAGAAAAAGCAATATACGGCGAGGACCAGCAACGCGCACAAAAGCGACATGGCAAGGCAGATTACCACGTACTCCGGGGTCAGCTCCATGAGCAGATTTGCCTGCGCTACGCTGTCCTTAAATGTCCGGATAAGACTTGAGAGCGTCATCTTCTTCACCATCCTCCCCACCGCGGCGGGGAGACCCTTTCCGTTCTGTCAGATTGTTTGCGCACAAGGCGCCCGCGTGCCACACCTGCCTCAGCGACTGCAACCGATCCCGGCACAACACATATTTGGAAGCCGCCAGCGTCACGCCACCGATCTGCAACGCCTCGGTCAGGTACCGCGCAATGCAAGTGTTGTATTTGATCTCCATAATTACGGCTCCCTGCCACGGGAAATCTCCGATGGGAAACACCGCGCAGGACGCGCCGCTGACCTGCCGCGTCATCGCCTCGGGGGAGCACCCTGCGCGCAGTTCCTTGTCAAAGGTGATACGCGTCCCGGAGAGCGGGTGCAGATACGCCTCCCGCCGGTACGTCACGGCGACGCGCGGTTGGAGGCGTTCGGTGCGGGACAGCGCGAAGACCTCCCGCGACAGCGCCCCACCCGAAGACAGGGGGGAGAAATCCCCGTGGCAGACGGCAAGGTACCCCTCCGCGCTCATCGGCTCGCTCCGCTTCCCGATCCGGTCGCGGAATTTCTGCTTGCACTCCAGAAAAACCTTTGACGCATCCGCACCGTAAATCCGCAGGCGGTATTTGCGGCGGTCGCAGCTCCCGGCGAGCTTTTCCTCGTACGCGCGGTCGCGCTCGGTGTCCAGATACAGGCTGGAGACGAGGTATCCGTCCGGCGAGGGCATGTGGTCATCGGGTGGGAGTAATGCGCGCATGCGTGCAGAAAGCACGATATATTGAGTTGGCGTCAGGACAATTTTGTGCTCATTACGCAAATTCCCACCTCCTTTTTGTACTATTATACCAAAAAAGACCTCCCGTGTAAATACATTTTCAACATTTTTGCGAAGGTAAAATAAAAAAAGAATAAAGGATCACCGTGGCACGGCAATCCTCTACTCTCTTATGTCGCTTTTTCAAGCGTGGAAACAATTATGCTTGGTTATAGTTTAGCACGGATTTTCCGATCTGTCAAGAGATTTTCAAAAATAATTCAAAAATTTTCCACGATTTTTTTGCTATCGCCACAAAGTGAACACACGCCGCCCGAAAACCATGCCTCAATCCGCAAATTTCCCTTGCAATTCCGCCCGGAATCATATATAATGGAAGTGAAAAATCAACACTGCACCGGCGCTTCGGAAAGCATCGGTAAGGACAATAAGGAGGGGGGACGCATGCCGGGAGCAAGCGGAGGCGGATTTGGCGGTGGCGGCGGTCACAGCGGCGGTGGCAGTCACGGCGGAGGCTTTGGTGGGGGCGGAGGCTTCGGCGGCGGTCCGCGCCCCGGTGGATTCCGGGGAGGTCCGCATCCGCACGGTCCCCGGGGATGGCGTCCGCCCTTCTTCCATCCGCGCCCGGTCATTTACGGTCCGGGGGGCGGGTGCGGCTCCATTGTGGGCGGGATCATCTCCATTGGCTTTACCACCATTTTTATGATGTTCATTCTCTTCCGCGCCCTGTTCACCCCCGGACAACCGACACCGGAGCGCCCCCAAGTGAGCGGATGTGTTTTCACCGAGGAAACCGCGACGGCGCCGATGGACGCCTCCTTTTGCGACCCGGTCGATTTTTACCTGCTGGACGAGGCGGACCTGCTCACGGACGACCTCGCCCTCACCCGGGCACTGCAATCGTTTTATCAGACGACCGGGATTCAGCCCTGCCTTCTGACCGTGGACAACATCGACGGTGAGACCACGCCGAAAACAAGCGCGATCGATGCGTACGCGTCGCGGCGCTACCTCTCGCTGTTCAGCGATGAGGGGCATCTGCTCCTGCTTTATATGCCGTACGAGCACGGCGCCGACGCCTACTATTTTCTCATGATTCCGGGGCTTGACACCGAGGCGGTGTTCTCGCAGGAGGCGTCCGACTACATGCAACAAATGCTCGACAGTGCGTACAGCGCGGGCGCGACCGCGGACAGCGCCCTATACACCATGCTGGAGCGGACGACCACCCAGTACAGGCTGTGGTTTGACGCCGCGGAAAACGGAGAACTTCCGCAGAACTCGTCCCAAAGGAATCGCAACCTTGTCGCCCGAAATATTTTTATCGCCGTCGCGATTGCTTTCGTCTGTCTGTGGGGCGTAGCAGTAGTGTCGTCCTTCGTTTCCAAACGCAAAAAGCGGGCGCGGAATATGGACAGCTACGAGGAGGAGAAGGAACGCCGCGCACGGGAAAACCGCGGCTACGACGATGACGATTTCCACCGGGGATTCTGACGGTGCATGTTCCGGTTTGGAAATTTCCTCCGGCTCCGACGTTCAGGCGTCGGGGTGTAAAGCCGCTCTAAGGTTTTCCCCGCTCCACCCGCACCGCGCGGGACAGTCAGGCGTTGGAGTGCGAAACCTGCTTGCGGGGGAACCGCCCGCCAGCGTCCGGCGGCGGTCAGGCGGAGGGCACACCGTTCTGCCGCAAAAACGCAACGCCGCCACGACCGCAAAGGTCACAATGGTCATTAAAGCCCGCAATCTTCCGAGAAAGGATGCTTTCGTGCCCGCGAAAGCCGCAATGAATGGATATGAAACACCTGCAAAACCGCAACCACAAAAAAGCCACCCGACACAAGCCTGCCACCCGCGTTGTCGCGTGGCTCATGACCGCCGTTCTTCTGGCGCTTCTCGTTCCGACCGCCCTCTCCGGGTGCGGCGCGTCGAAGCCGCCGACACTCTCCGAAATTTACGACCAGGCTGTTGAGCTGATCGAAAAATCCTACGCAGTCAACGACGTCCTGTTCGGCAACGGACTTCCTGTTTACAAGGTCGGCTCGGAGTATGCTCAGATTCACGGTCTGTACGCGTCGTCCGGGGACGTCCGGTACGAATATGTGACGGAAAAGTCGCCCTACCACAGCATCTTGCAAATCAAGCAAGCGCTGGAGGAGGTGTACTCCAAGGACTACCTCGACTCCATCTATGAAAGTCTGTTCGATGGCACGGTCGTCGGCGGGTATGTGGTACAGGCGCTGTTTTACGAAGATGAGAGCGCGCTGTATCAAAGCGTCGATTATCGCCCTCTGGTTGCGGGGCAGCGCATTTACGATTATGCGAGCATGCGGATTGTCTCCCCGAGCAACGCGGACTTTGTGACGCTGGAGCTGGACAGCCACATGGAAAATTCCACCGAAACGACGCCTGTGCGTCTCGGGCTGATTCGGCAGAGCGACGGCGGTTGGCGACTGGACACTCCGACCTACTGACCGTTGCCGGGCACAAGCTGTGCCGGGCGTATCCGATGTTTGCACAAGACACACCCGGAATATGTCCAGGACTCGTCAAGGTATTCTAAGCCATACACAAATATGTTCAGGGCGTATACGGCGCGTCGGCATGGTCGGCATCGGCGCACAACAATCAAAAAAATCAGGCATCGGAAAAAGCGCAAAAGTCCCCCCGGAGGCGTGGGCGGGATTCTGCGCTTTTCTTTTTATTTCTCGATTGTCGTGCCCTTTATCATGGTCTCATTCATTTGTTATCATCGTCATGGGGCGCACGTACTCTTCTGCCGGGCGCATGAAAATCAGCGCCTAGGGAGGGATTCTTCCTCCCTGGCATCTCATTTTCTTTACACTCCCCCGACGACGGTCAGCGCACACCACGCGTTCCACAGTTCGTTTTCGCCATGGCACCAACGGCGTCGGCAAACGCCACGCTTCTCGCGTGTCCTCGCGCCGTGCGGACTGCCCGAGCGACCTATGCGCACCACCTTGGGAAAAACGGTTATCGCAGACAGAGAATCTCCACAAAGATGAGCATCAGCGCCATCACAACGCCCGGCGCCGCGGCGATCGCGCCGTGCTCAATCCCGCCGCACAGTCCGATAAATCCGAAAAAGCATACGGTCACAACGACGCATTTGAAAATTTTCCGCGTCTGCGGGCGGCTCACCACCCCCGCCAGTGCACTGAGAATGGCGTACAGACACTCCAAAAAGCGATCGACCCGTCCGGCAACACGCGCTGCGGTGCTTCTCTTCGTCCGGTTTTCATAAGACATATACCCGTTCATCTTTACGCTCCCTCGCTCCCGCCCCGGCGAAAGCTCCCTTTCTTACATTTCACGGAAACCGCCAAACCTTCCCCGACCGTTGTTTTCCGCTTTTGGAATCTTACATTCGCATTATAACACCATTTTCGGAATTTGTCAACACTTTTTTTCATTTTTCAGAAAAAATTTTGAAAATGTGCTTTACAAATCGGAATTTCCATGCTATAATTATGCCGGAATCGGAAATCAAGCTATAACAGGAGGGCTTTATGGCTGTCACATATATTGATCGGATCAAACAGCTCAAGAGCGAGCGAAAAATCACCAACGACCGCTTGTCCGAGATGACCGGCATCCCGCTGGGGACGCTGAGTAAAATTCTCGCGGGAATCAGCGATTCCCCGAAGCTGGTCAACATCGTTGCCATCGCGCAGGCGCTGGACTGCTCGCTGGATTACCTCATCAGCGGCAATCCCGAAAACACGAACAATTACACCCTCACCGCGCAGGAAATCCGGCTGGTCGAAAATTTCCGTCAGCTTGACCGACACGGGCGCGAGCTGACCCTGCTGGTACTGGACAAGGAGCGCGAACGGACGCTGACCGAGCCGGGCGACAACTCCCTGCCTGCCCCGATGCCCCGCGCAAAGGTGCTTCCGGTCCCGGAGAAAGCCCGCGCCGCGGCCGGAATGGCGCGCCGTGCCATTCCTTTGTACGACATGCCGGTTTCTGCCGGAACGGGCATTGACCTTGGGGACGAGAGCGCGGAGGTGATCCGCATTCCCGACACCGACAAAACGCGCGACGCCGACTTTGCCCTGCGCATCAGCGGCAGCAGTATGGAACCGAAGTTTCATGACGGCGACATTCTGCTGGTGCAGAACTGCGAGACGGTGGAGGTCGGCGAGCTGGGAATCTTCATTCTGGACGGCGCGGGCTACTTCAAGAAATTCGGCGGCGACCGTCTGCTCTCCCTCAACCCGGTGTACCCGCCCATTCCCTTGGCGGACTTCAACGACGTTCAGTGCGCGGGACGAGTGGTCGGCAAAATGTACCGCAAGTAATTCCGACGGCGCGGTTTGCGCGTGAAGCGGAAGTCGTCGAACCCCGAAATGTGTCGGAATGTCAACGGCAGGCTGTGAAAATTGAGTGCCTGAATCGGAAGTCGAAGTTTTACCGCCGCGGCACTCGCGGCAGAAACTGCGGCGGTATCCGATAGCAGCCGATGCCGGTCGGCGTTCATCAGTGGCGACCGCGCACGGCTTTCATGAAAGCTGAACGGCGATTGGCAATCGACGACTGATAACTAATAACCGCTGACCGCCAACCGCCAACCGCCAACCAACAACCGACGATCGGCAATCAGGCATCACCCACGACCGCAATTCCGCTCAATACAGGAAAATCCTCCGTACAGTCCCATGACTTTACGGAGGATTTGTTGATTTACACATTTTCAAAAGGTTTTACCGCGGTCGGGTCTCCCCCGCCTCGGTCTGCGGCATCAGGCATACGGTAATGTCGCTGTCCTCCCACACAAAGTGAGAAAAAGTCGTCTCCGGCAAGGACATTGTATCCAGTTTGCGCGCACAGAACATCCCGCACCCGAGCGCCTTCCCCATAGCTTCTTTGCGCGTCCAAACGTTGAGGAAGGAAGGAGCATCGCGCACCTTGAGGCGCTCCCGGTCCGACAAAACACGGTCGGAAAGTCGCTCCCACGTCGGCAGAGCGCGCGTGAAACATTCCATGTCGACCCCGATCTGCCACCCCCTGTTCACCGTCAGTGCACACACCGCCGCCCGGTCCGTATGTGACAGGGAAAGGTCGAACGGTGCCCTCCGGACGCGGGGCTTTCCCTCTGCGGACCGCTCCCACATGGAGAGCCACGAGTCAAGGCGCGGAGACATCGAAATGTTGTCCATGCGATCCATGCAGACAAGTCTTCCCGCATCCGGCGGGTCACACTCCTCCTCGGCGGCACTTATGTAATCCGCCATGGCGCGTGCCGCCGCCAACCGCGCCGCGATACTCTGCCGTCGGGCAGATACGGAGCGCATGGCTCCCAGCCGTTCCAGCTCGCGGCCGGGATAGCCCAACCGCATGAGTAACCGTCTTGCCTGAATCTCATCCGTCAGGCAGGACAGCGGGCACAGGATCAATATGACAGGGATGCGGGATATTTCCGGCATGTTTGATTCTCCTTGATTTTCGTTGATTGGTCGTCTTGGCACCCGCGGCTCTCCCCGCCGCGGGCGGGGCGGAGGGCTTCGCCCGACGAGACAAACTCGTGAACGCGGCAGCTTGCGCATGAAATTCAGATAATTACACCCGCGTTCGGCTTTCCACTGTCTTCCGGAGTTTGGCGTCCCCGCCGCGGGCGGGGCGGAGGGCTTCGCCCGACGAGACAAACTCGTGAACGCGGCAGCTTGCGCATGAAATTCAGATAATTACACCCGCGTTCATTATACCTCAAACGCCAAAGTTTGTCAAACAGATTCTGCCCCCGTCACAAAACAAGAACGCTGACGCCCGTCAGGGATTTTCCGTCGTCCGCACGTCCGGCTCCGTCCAGGTGATTTTTCTCCATCAGCGACGCCGTGCTCACGTGATATTGCTTGGCAACATCCCACAAGGTTTCATCCGCCGCCGGGTAGCGAAGCCGCACCTGTCCCGACGGAACACGAACTTCCTCCCCGACATGTACCTCGCCCACCATCTGCACCGGGCGAACCTCCCACAGCCGCAGAGCGATCGTAAGCTCAGCGTCCACCGCCAGCCGCTCGCCGTCCATCCGCGCCCGCGCCGTCATGACCTGCGCCTGCGCTTCGTAAGAAAGCGGTCCGTCGGTGTGGAAAACTCCGTCCGCCGTATAGCGGAACGGCATATCCACCTCCTTGGCGCTCATGTCCCCGCCATCCGCGAGAATCATGGAATACCGGCACTTTCCCGTCACAACCACCCGGTTCTTGGCAATCTCCACGCCCTCGACCGTGGCGCTCCCCGCCGTGTCTACGGGGCGCGCCGATGCCGGAATACCGACCTCCTCCAGCGGGCGCGCTTCGCTCTGCGTCAGGTTGCCGTTGACGCACCGCACCGCGGACGGAAGCGCGTATTCCACCATGGTGCAATCGCTCTCGTGCCCCTGCGCGTACCAATCCGCCGTATACGGGACGCGATCCTGACGCTGGCTTCTCGCCTCAAGGACGATTTCCGCGTCGCACAGCACCCGACCCTCCTCCAGCGTCAGGTCCAACCGCGTACAGCTTCCCGTTGCGACCGCCTCGCCGTTGATCGCCGCGCCGTCCATCGGAATCTCTCCCGAAAACGGCAACTTACGCAGGACGGTCGTTGGTAACGCGGCGGCTTCTTCCAACGTCGCCTCCTTTTGCATGAGTAACTTGACCACGACGTCCCCGCGGCAGTTGACCCTGCCGTTTCCGCACATAACTTCGTTTATCTGCACCTGCGCCTCGCCGCTGATGATGCGCCACGCGTCGGGTGCGCCGTCCTCGTGCTCCAGAAGAATTTCATCCTGCACGGTCTGCGGCTCGCTGATACCATAGGCGCAGACCGCCCCCTCGCTCTCGCGGAGCAACCGCTCCTCCCGTGCCGCGCTCTCGCCGTCCCGCCGCTTTTCCTCGGCGACAAAGCTCCCGTACACGCACACGCGGGAGCGCAGGCGGCATTTCACGCTCATGCGGCGCGGTCCGCCGACCCGGGTAATCACCGATTCCGGCTCGCTTTCGACGTAGGCGACCAGCCCGTCATTGAGGTCAAACGCCGTTTCCGCCTCCAGCGGCACCCGGAATGAGTAGTCGCTGGTCGTCGGGAAACAGTACATTTGCCCATCGTTTCCCGCGTAAAGGATGCAGTAGTCCACCGTTCCCGAAAATTCCACCGCGCCGCCACCCACATAGCGATTGGCGGGCTGTACCGTCGCGCTGACGCGCAGAAGGCGTTTGATCTCCGGTTGGTAATCCGGCAGGGACACCTCCTCACTGACCTCGTTTGTCAGCGTGCGATCGCATATCGGCAGCTGAAACCGCAAGACGCCGCGCTCCTCTGCCGTGCCCATTCCGTTTCTGTTTTCCATTTTCGCTCTCCTTCCCTGTCTCAACAGAATTTTTCGCTACATTCTATGAGGGGGAGGCAAAAAATATACCGCGGCAGTCCACCGCGGTATTTTTTATTCTGTTGCGCCCGGGAGCGCGGTTACTTCCCCGCTCCGGTGCTCTCGCAACCGTTTGCACTGCGCCCTTGTCCGAAACAGCGCTCGTAGTTTTCGATCGCCTGCGCGACGATCTCCCCCGCCTCCTCGTGACCGAACAGCTCCTTGACCGCCGTCTGCTTGTTTTCCAGCTGCTTATAAACGCTGAAAAAGTGCATAATTTCATCGAAAATATGCGGCGGCAGCTCGTCGATGTCAGTGATTCCGTGGTAAGACGGATCGGAGAACGGGACGGCGATGACCTTATCGTCCAGCTTTCCGCCGTCGATCATGCGCATCACGCCGATCGGGTAAACGCGCACCAACGTCATGGGGTACAGCGTCATACTGCACAGCACCAACACGTCCAGCGGGTCGCCGTCGTCCGCGTAGGTACGGGGGATGAATCCGTAATTGGCGGGATAGTGCGTCGAGGTGTACAGCACGCGATCCAGACGCAAAAGCCCCGTGTGCTTATCCAGCTCGTACTTGCACTGGCTCCCCTTCGGAATCTCAATCACGGCGGAAAAATCTCTCGGTCGGATGGCTTCCGGGTCCATATCGTGCCAAATGTTCATGATGCCGCTACCCCTTTATTTAATGTAATCAAATTCAAAATCGTAAATGGAGACTGTATCTCCGTCGCGGCACCCCGCCGCCTCAAGCTGTTCAAACACGCCGCTCTTCAGGAGCACGCGCTGGAAATAGGACAGTGACTCGTAGTCGTCGAAGTTGACCTGATTCATCAGATTATACAGCCACTTGCCCTCGACAACAAACTTGTCCCCCTCGCGGCGGATCTCGGTCTGCTTGCCCTCCACCGGCGTCTCCTCCGTCACCTCGCTCTCGTAGATGAGGATGGGCGGCAGGGTCCGGAGGCGCTCATAAACACGCTCGATCATGGCGCGGATGCCCTCGCCCGTCGCGGCGGAGACGTACATCAGCTCCCAGCCGTTTTCCCGGACGAACGCTTCAAACGCGTCGATGTCCACCACCGAGCGATCCAGCGCGTCCACCTTGTTGGCAACGATGATCTGCGGGCGGCGGGCGAGCATCGGGCTGTAACGCTCCAGCTCGCGGTTGATGGTACGGATGTCCTCCACGGGGTCTCTGCCCTCGAAGCAGGAAATGTCCACGACATGGAGGAGGAGACGGCACCGATCCACGTGGCGCAAAAAGTCATGTCCCAGCCCCGCGCCGTCGGCGGCTCCCTCGATCAGTCCGGGAATATCCGCGGCAACGAAGCCCTGCTCGTCGTGAACGCGCACGACGCCGAGGTTCGGGGAGAGGGTGGTGAAGTGATAGTCGGCAATTTTTGGACGTGCCGCGCTGATCTTGGCAAGAATCGACGATTTTCCCACGCTCGGGTAGCCGATCAGCCCCACGTCGGCGAGCATTTTCAGCTCCAGCAGGACGGTTTTCGCCTCGCCCTTGGTACCGTTTTTGGCGAACATGGGTACCTGGCGGGTCGGCGTCGCGAAATGGCGGTTGCCCCATCCGCCGCGACCGCCGCGGCAGGCAATAAAATCCTCGCCGTCCGACATGTCGTGGATGACCGCGCCCGTTTCGGCGTCCTTGATAAGCGTGCCGCGCGGCACGGGGATAATCAGGTCATCCGCCGACGCGCCGTGAAACTTGTCCCCGGCGCCGTTGCCGCCGTTTGCCGCGACGAATTTATGACGATAGCGGTACGCGAGAAGCGTATTGACCCCCTCGTCCACGCGGAACACGATGTTTCCGCCGCGTCCGCCGTCGCCGCCGTCCGGACCGCCCGCCGCGACGTATTTCTCGCGGTGAAAGGCGATGGCGCCGTTGCCGCCGTCCCCGGCTTTGATCTCAATTTTTACGTGATCGACCAACATACAAGAGTCCTCCGTCAGGTAGAAGTATCGCCCTTTTGCTTGACGATCATACGGATCGGCGTCCCCTCAAATCCAAAAGTCTCGCGCAGGCAGTTTTCGATATAACGCTGGTAGGAAAAATGGAACAGCTCCACCGAATTGCAGAACAGCACAAAGGTCGGCGGTGCCACGGCATTTTGCGTCATGTAGTAGATTTTGAGCCGTTTTCCCTTATCGCTCGGCGGCTGAACGCGCATGGTCGCCGCACTGAGGACCTCATTGAGCACGCCCGTGGTGACGCGCAGGTTGCGTTGCTCGTTGACGCGGGCGATCAGACGGAAGATATTGGGCAGGCGTTGTCCGGTCAGTGCGGACACGAAGATGATCGGGGCATACGGCATATAAGCAAGCGCGGTACGGATGCGGTCGGTAAAGGTTTTGGTCGTTTTGCTGTCCTTCTCGACCAGGTCCCATTTATTGACGACGATGATGCTCGCCTTCCCCGCCTCGTGCGCGATGCCGGCAATCTTTTCGTCCTGCTCGGTGACGCCCTCGGTCGCGTCGATCATAATGAGGCAGACATCCGCCCGCTCGACCGCCATATGTGCGCGGAGGACGCTGTATTTTTCGATTTTATCGTTGATCTTGGAGGAGCGGCGGATGCCCGCGGTGTCAATAAAGGTGAACCGTCCGTTTTCGTTTTCCACCAGCGTATCCACGCTGTCGCGCGTCGTGCCGGCGATGTTGGAAACGATCATGCGGTTTTCCCCGACAAAGCGATTGATGATGGAGGACTTGCCCGCGTTGGGCTTACCGATCACCGCGACGTGGATGGAATCGTCCTCGACGGTCTCGCCGTCCTCGGGCGGGAGCAGTTCCACGCAGGCGTCGAGCAGGTCACCCGTTCCCGCGCCGTGCACCGAGGAGACCGCCACGGGGTCAACGTCAAAGCCCAGCTCGTAAAACTCATAGAAAGTCAGCGGCGGCTCGCCCACGCGGTCGCACTTATTGATGCAGGGCACGATGGGCTTGCCGCTCTTTTTGAGCATAATGGCAATGTCCCGGTCAGCCGCCGTCATGCCCGTGCTCACGTCACACAGAAAGACGATCACGTCCGCCGTGTCAATGGCGATCTGTGCCTGCCGACGCATCTGCGACAGAATCACATCGTCGGTTTTCGGTTCGATTCCTCCGGTGTCGATCAGAATCAGACTGCGACGGTTCCATTCGGTTTCTCCGTAGATACGGTCGCGCGTCACGCCGGGGGTATCCTCGACAATGGAACGCCGCTCGCCGATCAGACGGTTGAACAGGGTACTCTTGCCCACGTTCGGTCTGCCGACGATGGCGATAATGGATTTACTCATAATTTTACCTCGGCTCTCGCCCTTCGCGAAAGCTCCCTTTCCTGCGCAGTTACAGTCGGTTTGTGTCATCCGGAGGGGGCAGCCCGGGCGCCGTCCTCCGCCATTTTGTCGTCCTCTTTCCCCGCAAAACGGGGCGCATCCCCGTTGACGCCGAGGAGCAGGGTCAGAAATCCCGCGCCGTCGTTCGGGCTGACGCGCACGGGGACGCCCAGCCGCCCGGCAAGCTCGCCCGGCGTCATGCCGCAAAGGAACAAGTCACCGTCCGCCCGCAATGTATTGGCGGGGATCAGCACCTCGTCGCCCAGGTCGCGTCCGGCGAGCTGTTCCGACATATCCTTGCCCGTCAGCAGTCCCGCAACGGTGATGTTCTCGCCGAAGAAGCGATTGAAGATGCAGACCACGTCAACGGTCAGCCCCACGACCTGCGCCTCGAGCTGTGTCGTGAGCGCGCGGATACTTTCATATGCCGCCACGCCCGTCGCCACCGTCACGTGGCGCGGCGCGTGATAATTTTCCAGATCCTCCGGCAGAAATTTCATCTCCACCGCAAACTCATGGGAAAACGACGTCACCATGCCGATGCCGTCCTCCAGCTGTGCGTAGTCCTCGTAGAATTCATCGGGCGGCAGGGGAATCCCGCCGCGGATATACATTTCGTCCGCGCAAAAGAACACGCGCCTTCCCCACTGCTCCACGCACCGGTCGCCCACGGCGTTGACCTGCGCGATGACGGCGCGGCACTCCTCGGGGGAGAAGAGCTGGAGCGGATAGAGCTTTTGCCGATAGCGCGTCAGCCCCGCCGGAACGATGGACACGCTGGAAAGCTGCGGCAGGTAGGTCATCATGTCCTGCATGGTGCGGTCCAGCTCGGCACCGTCGTTGATGCCGCGGCAAAGCACCACCTGCGCACAGATGACGATGCCCGCATCGGTGAGCTGACGCATATAGGCAAGCACCTCCCCGGCATGCTTGTTGCGCATCATCTTGACGCGCAGGGTCGGGTTGGTGGTATGCACGGAGATATTGATGGGGGAGATGTGCATTTCAATGATACGGTCGATGTCGCGCTGTTCCAGGTTGGTCAGCGTGATATAGTTCCCGTGGAGAAAGGACAGGCGGCTGTCGTCGTCCTTGAAATACAGCGTCTGCCGCAGTCCGGGGGGAAGCTGGTCGATAAAGCAAAAGATGCAGCGGTTACAGCACTCATGCTTGCCGTCCATCAGCGGCGTTTCAAATTCCAGCCCGATGTCGTCGTATTCCTGCTTATGAATCTCGACCTCGTAGGACTCGTCCCCGCGCCACAGGCACAGATGAATCCGGCGCTCCGCCAAATAAAAGCGGTAGTCCAGAACGTCGCGGATCTCCTTGCCGTTGATGCTGAACAGGCGGTCGCCCGTCCGGATTCCGACGCGCCCGGCGCGGGAATGTTCCGTGACCGCGGTGATCTTGACCATGCATTCTCCTCCTTTCCCGGAAGCAGCAACCCGAACAGTATAGCACAAAATGCGAAATTTGTCAAACCGCCGCGGGGAGGGCAACCATTCTACCCCGCCTTGCGTCCGCGCGTTTTCCGGAGCGCGCACGGTGTACGGCTTGACCTCCGATTTGTCGCGCGGGCTTATTCGACGTCGCGGTTGACCATCAGCTCGGCGTACATCTGATCGGTAATGAGAATTTCACGCGGCTTGTTGCCGACCGCGGGACCGACATAGTGCATCCGCTCCATCTGGTCGATCAGCTTCGCCGCTCTGCCATAGCCGATGGAGAGCATGCGTTGAAGCAGCGAGGTGGAAATGCGCCCGTTGTCGATCGCAACGCGCAGCGCCTCGTAGAACTTCGGGTCCAGTCCGTTGGGGTCGGCGTCTCCGCCATCGTCCTCATCGCGCGTGCGCTGTTTATTACCGATCATCTGCGCCTCGCGATCCAGATTGTCCAGAAACGCCTGATCGTAGCGCACCGGGTCGTTGTTGCGGCGGACGAAATCCACGATGCGTTCCACCTCGCTGTCGCTGACGAACGTGCCCTGGACACGTAGCGGCTTGGGGCTTCCGATCGGCATATACAGCATGTCGCCGTAGCCGATCAGCTTTTCCGCGCCCGCGATGTCCAGGATGGTACGCGAGTCCACCTGCGACATGACGGTGAACGCGATACGCGAGGGGATGTTTGCCTTAATCAGACCGGTGATGACGTCCACAGAGGGACGCTGGGTACCGATAATCAGATGGATGCCAGCCGCTCTCGCCTTTTGCGCCAGACGGCAGATGGAGGTCTCCACCTCGTCCTTGGCGGTCATCATCAGGTCTGCCAACTCGTCAATGATGATGACGAGTTGGGGCATATAAGGATGCTCGTAGCGGTCATTCGCGGTGATCGCGTTATATCCCGCGATGTCGCGGACGCCGACCTCACGAATCTGCTCAAACCGTTTCTCCATCTCTAGAACAGCGAGGTTGAGCGCCGCCGCCGCCCGCTTCGGCTCGCACAGGATGGGTGCCATGAGGTGCGGGATGTCCTTGTAGATGGAAAATTCGACCGTTTTCGGGTCAACGAGGATGAGCTTGACCTCGTCGGGCGTGGATTTGTAAAGAAGACTCATGATGATACTGTTGATGCAGACAGACTTACCGGAACCGGTCGTACCGGCGACCAGCAGGTGGGGCATCTTCACGATGTCGAGGAAGATCGGGTTGCCCGCCACGTCCTGTCCGAGGCACGCGGTCAGCTTACTCTTTCTCGTTCGGAAGTCGTCCGAGTCAATCAGCCCGCGCAGGTAGACCTTGGTGCGGGTGTCGTTCGGGACCTCGATGCCGACCGCCATTTTGCCGGGAATCGGCGCTTCGATACGCACCTCAGACGCCGCGAGGTTCATCGCGATATCGTCCGATAGGCTGGCGATTGAGCGAACGCGCACGCCGGGCGCGGGCTTGACCTCATAGCGCGTGACCGTCGGTCCGCAGACGTACGAAATATTGGCAATGTTGATCTTGAAGTTGATGAGCGTGTCGCGGAGCTGTTCCATCTTTTCGCGGATTTCGCGATCCGCCGCCTCCCCCGCGGGCACGACCTCGGCAAGCAGGTCAACGCGCGGGTAGACGTAGGCGTGTTTGTCCTCCTGTTCCTCCTGCGGCGCGGCAATGATGTTTCCGCGCTCCCGCTCCTGCGTGCTCAGGGTCTCCACGCAGACGTCCACGCCGCCGACCACCGAGGTCACGCTTCCGCCCTCGGCATCGCTGCCGTCGTCTGCCGCCATGCTGTAATCAAAGCCGCCCTGATAGTCCGTTTCTTTGCTGAAGGTCACGCCGCCGCCCGCTCCCGCTCCGCAAGCCGCGGACGGGTCTGCCGTCGGCTCCATAGTGTCGTCGTAGTCGTCCGCCACCTCGATCTCGGCATGCGCCGGATACGTCACGACCGCCTCCGCCGTCTCCTCCATCTCCGGCTCGGTCTCCGCAGGCTCGGTCTTGGCGACGGGGGCGGCGCGGTGGGATGCATACGCCTGCTCCATGGCAAAGACATCCTCGGGGCTCAGCTCACGCACCGCCTCCAGCGGCTGTCCCTGCGCGGCGATGTGCGGGGTATCGTCCGGCTCTGTCACCTCGGTGACGCCGAAGCGTTCCTCCGCTCCGGGGAACACGTCGGACGGCGACGGCTCGGATGGCGACGCGGCTGTCCGACGGCGAAGCGTCTCACCCTCGTCCCCCTCTTTTTTGGTTTCCCCGGCATTATCCTGTTCCAGAAGCGCGCGCATTGGGTCAAGGCGCGATCTGCCCCCCGCCGCTTCCGCTTTTTCCTCCAAACGGTCCGAGCGCTCCGCCTCGCGGCAGGCATCCCGACGGTGACGGCGCGCGTCGCGGCTCAGGCGGGTGCTCCCGTCTGCCGCTCCCGTCGTTTCCTCCCGGTCGTTCTCCGTTTCATATGCGTCCTTGGCGGCACGCGCAGTCCTGCCGCTCCGTCCGGTTCTCCCGGAGGCAGTATCGCCGACCGGAACCACATCGCGGGTCGGACGCGCCCGGCTTGCCGACTGCGCCGCTTCCTCCTCCGTCTCACGCTCCGCGCGGCGCTCTCTCTGCTCCCGGCACCACGCGCGCAGAGAATTCCACACGGTGGCGGGGGTGATTCCAAAGACCAGCAGCCCCAGCAAAAGCAGGGCGAGGATACCGATCACCAGCGTTCCCGTCGTGCCGAGTCCGACATAACAAAGCCGTCCAAGGAGTCCGCCGAACACGCCGCCGCCGATTTTTTCAGCACCCTGCGGGTAAAGCACGCGGGGGTCGTACGTATTCAGAACGCCGCCCGCACTGCCCGCGCCAATCATACAGGTATGGATGACCGCCGGGAAGATCACGAGGATTGCGGCGCACACGCCGGTTTTGACGGCAATCTTGCGGGAATGTGGGGTGCGGATGCGGCAGATCGAAAGACCGATCATCATGGGGGGCAGGAGAAACGCCCCGTAGCCGAACAGTCCGAACACAAAATATTCCAGATAATATCCGACCCAGCGGAACGGATGGGAGTCCCGTGTCAGGTCAAAGCGAAAGCCGCTCGAAAAGCAGGCGGCGAGCATGCTGACCGCCAGAAAAACGCCCAGGACGAGCACGACGTACGGGCGGATGCGATAGACCGTTTCGGCGGGCGTCTGCTTGGTATTTTTTCCGGCACCGCCCGACGTCCGACCGGGGGCGGAACGTTTCCCACACGATGCCGTGGAGCGGGTTGTACGCGTACCGCTTTTCGGAGCGCGCGGACGGCGGGGCGGCGTGTCGCCCGACGTGTTGTCCGGTGCGTCGGAGGAGCCGACGCCCTCAAAAACGCTGTCGCTGATCGGCTCGGTCGGCTCGTTGTCGAACGGCGGGATGTCGTCGTCCCCGAACGGGTCGGACGCCCGGTTTCTGACCGTCCGGCGATTGCTTTTTTTCCCAGATGTATTTCCTTTTTTCGATGTACCCGTCCGAGGAGTCTCGTCCCGCGCGTCCATCGTGCAGAATTTTTCAAACCATTCTTTTTTGTTGCCCACAGCTTCCCCCGTTCCTTTCCTTCGCCCGCGCAACCGCGAGGACGCTCTATCTGACCACAATCCCGGCTCTGCCGGGCTCACGGATTTTCCTGTTTTTTCTCTGTTTTTTCCCGGCGCGGCGCTCATGAAAACCATCGGCGCGACGCACACTACTTCCGGCACATCGGGGACTTCCGACGTGCGGAATCTGCCTCATGCCGCCTTTTGGGAACAGCAAGGGCAGTATATACGATAAGTATACCATCAATCGGGGATTTTTTCAAGAGCGAACGCACTTTTTTTGAGATTTTTTCCATATTCCCGCCCAGCCCGGCAGGAGAACGCCGAGCCCGGTTGTCACGGGCGGAGGGGAAAAGAGAGGAGAATCGGCACATCATGCAAACAAGTCGTCTTTTCGCAGAGCAGGCGGGACTGCGGGACATCGTGTTCCTTTTGCTCCTCGGGCTGTCCGCGGGGCTGATCAACGGACTGCTCGGGACCGGCGGAGGGATTCTGCTGGTTTTCGCGCTGTCCGCCCGGGCAAAACGCCGCGGCGGGGCGGATTTCCTGCCGGGGGCGCGCGACGTCTACGCCAACGCGCTGGCGGTCATGCTCCCGGTCTCTCTTTTGTCGGCGGGACAATACGCGCGGGCGGGCGCGATGGATTTTTCCGCCTTCTCTCCCCTTCTCCTCCCCGCGGTGGCGGGCGGAGTGCTGGGCGGTTGGCTGCTCGACCGGCTGAAGCTGCCTCTGATTCGGCGGCTGTTCGCCCTGCTGGTTCTTTGGTCGGGACTGTTCATGATCTTGCGTTCCTAAAAAATATAAACACGTCAAGGAGGAAGTGACAATGGCACAGTGGTTGGATATGGCAGTGGGGGCGCTGATCGCGGCGCTCTCGGGGATGGGCATCGGGTCGGGCGGACTGCTCGTCCTGTACCTGACGCTGTTCCGCGACACGGCACAGCTCCACGCACAGGGGATGAATCTCCTGTTCTTTCTGTTCGCCGCCGCGTCCTCGATGAGCGTTCATCTGTCGCGCAGACGCATCCGCTTCGGCGCGGTCGTCCTGATGATCTGCGCGGGATTGCTTGGCTCCGTCCTCGGCGTGCGCCTCGCCGTGGCACTTCCCGAGGCATGGGTGCGCCGCCTGTTCGGGATTTTTCTCATTTTAGCGGGACTTCCCACTCTATTCTCCCCCGCCGATCGGAAAATAAAGCGGAAAAGCTAAAAAATGTGGGATTTTTTTTCAAAGCCCTTTACAAAACGACCTTTCTGTGCTATAATACCGATGTATGGCGTTGACTCGGTATCCGGACATACGGTCGCTCCACGCGACGGATTCACCCGCCGGGCGCTGTGTTTGCCGCCAACAAAAGTCTTTATCAAGGAAAGGTGAATACCATGGCACTGCAGAAAGAAGAAAAGCAGAACATCATCAGCACGTACGCTACCCACGAGGGCGACACCGGCTCCCCTGAGGTCCAGATCGCCATTCTGACCAACCGCATCCAGTCTTTGACCGAGCACCTGAAGGCAAATCCCAAGGATTTCCACAGCCGCAGAGGTCTGCAGAAGATGGTCGGTCACAGAAGAAATCTTCTGGGCTACCTCCAGAAGGTGGACATCGAGCGCTACCGTGCCATCATCGCAAAGCTGAACATCAGAAAGTAAACAAAAGCTGCGGCGTGAGGATCATGAGATACTCTCATTTTCTCACGCCGTGTCGCTATTCTTCAGACATCACCGGAAGGCACTTGGCACCGGATTAGCAGTTAATTTTTTGCCTCCCGCCCCGTGCGTGAGACACGAAATTAAGTGCTAAACCTTTGCAAAGTGAGCCTTCCGGAATAAAATAAAAAACGGAGGAATCCCATGTCAATCACAGTCAAAAGCTCCCAGATGCAATTCAAGAATCACAAGACCTTCCGCTACACGCTGGCAGGCCGTCCGCTGGTGCTGGAAACCGGCAAGGTCGCCGGTCTCGCCAACGGCGCCGTTCTCGCTCACTACGGCGACACCGTGGTGCTGTGCTGTGCCACAGCCTCCGCTAAGCCGCGGGACGGCATTGATTTTCTGCCCTTGTCCGTCGATTTTGAGGAAAGAATGTACGCCGCCGGCAAGATTCCGGGCGGATACCTCAAGCGCGAGGGCAAGCCATCCGAAAAGGCGATTCTGACCTCCCGCGTCATCGACCGCCCCATCCGTCCGCTGTTCCCGAAGGACCTGCGCAACGATGTGGCTCTGACGCTGACGGTCATGTCGGTTGATCCCGACTGCTCGCCCGAAATTACCGCGATGATCGGCGCGTCCACCGCGCTCGCCATCTCCGACATTCCGTGGAACGGTCCGATCTCGGGCGTGTTTATGGGTCTGGTCAACGGCGAGATCGTCGTCAACCCCACCGAGGAACAGCGCAAGGTCTCCGATCTGGAGCTGACGGTCGCTTCCTCCACCAAAAAAGTCGTCATGATCGAGGCGGGTGCCCGCGAGGTCTCCGACGATGTCATGTACGCGGCGATTATGAAGGCGCACGAGGAAAACCAGGGCGTTCTGGAATTCATCAACGCCATCGTGGACGAGATCGGCAAGCCCAAGTTTGCCTACCCCTCCTGCGAGCTGGATCACGAGATGTTCGACAAGGTGTTCGACGCCTTTGAAGCGGACATCATGGAGGCGCTGGACACCGACGACAAGACGGTGCGCGACGCCAAGATGGTTCCGATCATGGACGCCATCGTGGAAAAGTTCGGTGAGGAATACCCGGAGATCGGCAACGTCATGGAGGAGCTGGTGTACAAGCTCCAGAAGAAGATCGTCCGCCGTTGGCTGCTCGTGGACAAGAAGCGTGTGGACGGCCGTGATATGAACGAAATCCGTCCGCTCGGCTCCGAGGTCGGACTCCTGCCCCGCGCACACGGCTCGGGACTGTTCACCCGCGGTCAGACGCAGGTTCTCACGGTTGCCACGCTCGGCACGCTGGATGAGGCACAGATGCTCGACGGCATCGACAGCGACACCGAGAAGAGATATATGCACCACTACAACATGCCCGGCTTCTCGACCGGCGAGGCGAAGCCCACCCGTTCGCCCGGTCGCCGTGAGATTGGTCACGGCGCGCTGGCGGAACGCTCGCTCATTCCCGTTCTCCCCTCGCCCGAGGAATTCCCGTACGCCATCCGCCTCGTGTCCGACGTCGTGTCCTCCAACGGCTCGACCTCGCAGGGCTCCGTCTGCGGCTCCACGCTGGCTTTGATGGACGCCGGTGTGCCGATCAAGGCGCCCGTCGCCGGAATCTCCTGCGGGCTGATTACCGCCGAGGACGGCTCGTGGGACACCATGCTGGATATTCAGGGTCTTGAGGATTTCTACGGCGACATGGACTTCAAGGTTGCCGGAACACACAAGGGCATCACCTCCATTCAGATGGACCTGAAGATCGACGGTCTGACGCCCGACATCATCAAGCGCGCACTGGAAGTCACCCATGCCGGACGCGATTATATCATTGACGAGGTTCTGCTGAAGGCAATCCCCGCTCCCCGCCCGGATGTCTCCCGCTACGCTCCCAAGATGACGACCATGCACATCAATCCCGACAAGATCCGCGAGGTCATCGGTAAGGGCGGCGCCGTCATTCAGAAGATCGTCGCCGATACCGGCGCGAAGATCGACATCGAGGACGACGGCACCATCCGCATCGCCGCGGTCAACAACGATCAGGCGGTCGCAGCCAAGGCTGCCATCGACGCCATCGTCTTTGAGCCGGAGGTCGGCGCGGTCTACACCGGCAAGGTCACGGGCATCAAGGAATTCGGCGCGTTCGTCGAATACGCCCCCGGCAAGGAGGGTCTGGTTCACATCTCCAAGATCGCTCCGACCCGCATTGACAAGGTGGAGGACGTTCTCAATCTGGGTGACACGGTCAAGGTCAAGTACATGGGTCTGGACAACAAGGGCCGCATGAACTTCTCCATCAAGGACGCGCTCTGATCGCACGCACACCGGAATACAACCAAGGGAGGAAATGACTCGGAATCAGGGCTTTTTCCTCCCTGTTCTGTCAAAACTACTGAAAGGAGCTTTCGCTGATGCGGAAGCCGCAGGTACAAGCTATGCAAACCTCTTCCAACCGGGCACGCACTCAAAGCCGTGTACTGCTGGCAATCGTGGCAACCTTCGCGCTGATTCTGGTGATTTTCCTCGCCATGATGATTACCGGCGCCGTAAAATCCGTGCAAAAGCCCAAGGACCACGACGATCCCGGCTCAAAGCAGGACGACACCAAAAACCCGGAGAACCCCGATGACCCGGGCGACCAGACCGATCCCTCCCCCACGCCTCTCACCGTAGACATGCCTGCCGCGAAAATCAACGAAGGCATGCTGATTCCGGTCAACGCCACGCACGTCTACCACTTCCCCGCCACCAATGTGCGTCTCGTGAACATGTACAATTCGCTGGTCGCCGCAAAAACGCTGGGGAAGAATTACCAGCTGCGCGACGCCACACTTCAGCTGGACAAGGACGCCTTCGGTGCGCTGGATCGCATGCTGACGGACTTCGCGGAGGTCAGCGGTCACTCCGATGTCCAGGTTAAGACCGCCTACCGCTCCAAGGAACAGCAGGATGCCCTGAACACCGCGACCAAGGGTGGGTACAGCGAGCATCACACCGGGCTTTGCGTTGCCCTCAACGTGCTTAACGCGCAGGGCAAAACGCTCGCCCTCTCCTCCTCGGAGGACTACAACTGGCTCTATGAAAACTGCTACCGCTACGGCTTCGTCGTGCGCTACCCTGCCACCAAGTCGGCAATCACCGGCGTGTCCGACTACGAGGAATGCTTCCGCTACGTCGGCTACATCCACGCTTACATCATGAAGCAGAACGATATGTGCCTGGAGGAATATCTCACCTACCTGCGCGGGTACTCCGCCGGTGAGACGACTGCGCTGTCCATGACCGGCGACGACGGCAACGACTACCGGATCTACTACGTCCCCGCTACCGGCGAGAACACCAAGATTCCCGTTCCCGAAAACGATCCCTACACCGTTTCCGGAGATAACGAAAGCGGCTTCATCATCACTGTTACACTCTCCTGAAAACCGGAGGCGGGCGAAACTTTCGTCCGCCTTTCTTTTTATCAGAGCAATACACGCCGCCGCAGAAAGGAGATTTCCCATGCATACGCCCCGTTTTTTTCCTCGTAGGCGCCCCCTGAGCGATTGCGGCGACAGCGACTACCGCCGCGCCCCCGGAGGCAATGATGCCCGCGCCCTCAACTGCAACAACGCCCGTGCCCTCAACTACCACCGTCGCCCCGATCGTCACGACCGCCATGACTGCCCCAATCGACCCGACTTCCGCCGCCTTCTCTCACTGTGCGCCCTCTTTTGCCTGTGCCTATGCTTTCTTCCCGCCTGCGCGGACAGCCGCCCATCGGGGGAAATTCTTCTGATATTTGACGGGAAAAGCTGTGTCTCCTCTGACGAGCGCGCCCTGCAACACGAGGAAACCGACACGGTCTACACCATCGTCAAGCCGGGAACCTATCGCCTTACCGGGACGCTGGACGACGGACAACTCTGCGTTTCGCTTTCCTCCCGGCAGGCGGTGACGCTCATTCTGGACAACTGGCAGGCGAGCTGTTCCACTTCCGCCCCGCTCTACATAAAGCAGGCGCAAAGCGCGGTCATCCTCCTGGCGCCCGATTCGCAAAACCGTCTGATCGACGCGCGCAGTTATGTCTACGTGCAGGGCGAAACCAAACCCAACGCCTGCCTGTATGCCGCGACCGATCTGACGCTTCGCGGCGACGGGGTCCTGCGTATTCAAGGGAACGCCAACAACGGCATCGGCTGTCGTAAGCATCTGAAAATCGAAGATGGAACATACCGCATCCGCGCAGTGAACAACGCCATCAAGGGCAACGACCGTGTGACGATCGAGGGGGGCGACATCACTGTCACACGCTGTCACGACGGTATCAAAACCGACAATACCGGAGCAAAAAAAGGCATCCTGACCATCCGCGGCGGAAACATTTCCATTACCGCGTCCGACGATGCTTTTCAGGCAAGCCGCGAAATCGTCATAACCAACGGCGAGATCGCCGTTTCGGTCGGCGGAAAAGCGGTCAACTGCGACGGCAATATTTCCGTCTCCGTTCGCATTTTGACAAAAAACAACTGACCTGCCAGCGACCTTTCCTGCGCCGCCCGCATGGAACGGAGAGCGCGCGGACACACTATTATCGACGGAGCGTGATACGCTCTGTCAAGGTCCAGCGATAAAAGGAATACAGGACATGACGATGAAAAGAAAATGGAGCCGCTGTATGTGCCGTGAGGGTCGCAAGATTCGCGACGCTGTGCGGGCGCCCGTCATTCGCCATTCGATTCACTGCCGATGCGGTTTGTTCAAACGCGCGCACGGTCACGATCCTCTCTGGGCAATGAAGTTTGACCACGACTGCACCGTGCCGCTCATCCGCGTCATTGCCATCGTCGGCGCGATCATGCTGACGGTCGCCGCTGTGTCGTCCATGCTGTCCGCGCTCTCTCCGATGCACAGAGACTGAGCCGAACCACAACCGCCACAAAGGACGGAATGACCGGACGGAAGTTCCGGAGCGAAAACCCTCGGAGCCACTGAACTGACCACCGGAATCGACAAGTGCGCCAATGCACACTCGTGTACAGGCACAATGCGACATGTATAGCACGCAAAGAGAAAAGGGGGCTGTTAAAAAACTCGGTGTTTTTTAACAGCCCCTCAAAAATACAGGTCAGGCTTTTGTCGTTTTTGTGCGATGTTGGTCGTTTTGTCTGTTTTCATCTTTCGAACTTTTCGATTTTTCCGGTGAAAAACGGCGACACTGTGCCGCCGAGCTGTGACTTCCCGGAATTTTCCGGGTTGACGCGCTTTGTGCGCCAGCCCTTTTTTTCTTTTTTCGGTCGGTGAATTTATGATTCGCATCCGGTTGAACTTTTTCGCAAAGATTCAGTTAAGCACATCGGGGTCAATGGAAAACAGCGCTTCCATCCGGCGGCGAAGCCCGCTGTGACAGGACAGGTCCGCGTCCGCGCCAAGCAATTCCCGCGCGTCCTCCATTGCCTCCTGCATCAACGACTCGTCGTCGCACTGGTCTGCCAGCCGGAACTGCACCCCGCCGCTCTGTCGGATGCCGTCCTCCTGCCCCCGCAAAAAATCTCCCGGGCCGCGCAGGGCAAGGTCCTGTTTTGCGATGGCAAATCCGTCGTGCTCCCGGCGCATAATTTCCAATCGGCGACGGGCGCTTTCCCCCTCCGCCGCATCGCCCCGCACCAGGACACAGTAGCTTTTCCGCTTGCCGCGCCCGACCCGTCCGCGCAACTGATGAAGCTGGGAAAGCCCGAAGCGCTCCGCGTTTTCAATCACCATCAGGCACGCGTTGGGGACGTTGACGCCGACCTCGATCACCGTCGTGGAGACCAGCACCTGCGTCTCGCCGCTGACAAACCGCCGCATGATGGCGTCCTTTTCCGTCGGCTTCATCTTCCCGTGCAGGCAGTCCACCGAGACCCCCGGCAACCGCTCCCTGAGCGTTTGCGTGTGCTCGATTGCCGACAGAAGCCGCACCTTTCTCTGCGGCGCGACGGCTTCCTGCAACGGCGCGGACGCGCCCTGCCGCACCGAAAAGGCGGAAAGCGGAACCCCCTGCTCCCACGCATCCTCCTCTGCATCTGTCAAGTTTCCCGACGCGCCGGCGTTTCCCGCCCCCTCGCTCTCATCTTCTTTTTCCGCGCTGATCGCCGGGCACACAACATACACCTGCCCGCCGTCGTGCACCTGCGCGGAAATAAACGTGCACAGACGGTCGCGGTAGCTCTCGTCCACCACGTACGTCTCGACGCACTGTCTGCCGGGCGGCATTTCATGGATATAGGAAATGTCCAGGTCGCCATACAGCCCCAGCGCAAGGGAGCGCGGGATGGGGGTCGCACTCATGACCAGAACATGCGCGCTCTGCCCCTTTTCGGAAAGGAGCGCCCGTTGCTCCACACCGAAGCGATGCTGTTCATCGGTCACGATCAAGCCGGGGGCAAAGAACTCCACGCCCTCCACCAGCAGTGCCTGGGTGCCGACCACGATTGGCAGTCGCGCGGTCCGGTCGGATGACGCAAGCGCCGCCTTGATTGCCCGTTTTCTCGCCGCGGGCGTGGTGCCAATCAAAAGCTCCGTGCGGATGCCCAAGGGAGAGAACCATTTCTCGAGCTCCGCGGCGTGCTGACGCGCAAGGATTTCCGTCGGCGCCATGAGAGCCGCCTGCCGTCCGCTCTGAACGGCAAACAACATAGCAGCGGCGGCAACGACGGTCTTTCCGCACCCCACGTCGCCGATCACCATGCGGCGCATCGGAACACCTCGCGCCATATCCGCGCGGATGTCCTCAATGGCTGTCCGCTGTGCGCCGGTCAATGCGTATGGCAGGCGCGCAAGCAACGGGCTTGGGTCGCCGTTCCCGCACACAGGCGCAGACTTGTCCCGCGCGCGTTTGCGGGAGGCGGCAAGTCCCAGCGCAAACAGGAAAAATTCATCGTAAATCAGGCGGCGCTTGGCGACGGTCAGCGCCTCCACGCTCTGTGGGCAATGAATTTGTTGCAGGGCGTAGGACAGCACGCAAAGCCCGCGCGGGGTTCGAAGCGTACTCGGGAGCGGATCGTCCGCCGACGAGGTTGCGTACAGACGCAGAGCCGCACGCATGTGCTCGGAGACCTGTTTTTGAGATAATCCCGGCGTCAGGCGATAGACCGGAATCAGCGCGGGCAATGTCCCCTCGCCGCCTACCGGGACACGTTCGCAGGCGGGCGCACCCATGAAATAGCGGTTGCCCACTTTTTCCACCTTCCCGTAGAAGCGGAAAACAGCGCCCGGAGAAAACTGTGATTTCAGATATTCCTGATTAAAATAGGTGATTTCACAACTCGCACTCTCGTCAAAGGCGCGGAATTTGAGCAATGTCATCCGCGTTTTTCCATGGCGGATCATGCTGACGCGCGGCTCGGTCGCGACGGTCAGGACCGTCGCGCATTTTTCGTCCGGTGTCGTTTCGGAGAGCGGTCGGACTGCACCGCGGTTTTCGTACGCCCGCGGATAGTGTGCGAGCAGTTCTCCCAACGTGTGAATGTGCAACCGGGCATACGCCTCCTCCCGCGCCTTCCCGACACCGCGCAACGACGTCAGGGGCGCGGTTTCCCATGTCCCATCCTGCACTTTCATGACCTCCTCCTTCTAAAGTTGAACGCCGGAAGCAACCGAAGCCCGATGGGGCTTGCCTTTCAGCGCTTTTGGGCGTTGGGCGCGCAAGTCGCCGCTCTCACTTCCCTGCCGCGGTCCGACACCAAATGTCGAAATTCTCCGCCCCCGCTTCCCTACCGCGGTCCGACACCAAATGTCGAAATTCTCCGCCCTCGCTTCCCTACCGCGGTCCGACGCCAGATGTCGCAATTCTTCGCCCCCGCTTCCCTACCGCGGTCCGACGCCAGATGTCGCAATTCTCCGCTCTCGCTTCCCTACCGCGGTCCGACGCCAGATGTCGCAATTCTTCGCCCCCGCTTCCCTACCGCGGTCGCCGTCGCAGAGAGGCGCGGAACGCACCGGGATGCTCCTCCGGTCAAAAAGAGGGAAACCGTTGCCGATTTCCCGCTTTTTTGAAATTCGTCTGAATTATTTGATATTGCCTTCGCTCTTGTCCCAGATTGCCAGACGGCTGTACAGTTTGACCTTTGCGCCGTTTTCGATGTCGATCGAATGACCGTTATAGCGCATCATGTTCAGACCCGTGTAATCGCCGCCGAAAACGACCATCTGCGCGGTGTTGTCGCCGATATTATCCGTTCCCATATTGACGACCAGCGTGCCCGTGCTGTTGGTTGCCTTCATCATATGCGCCACACCGTAGGAGAACACGCTCCACACGCGCTCGTTCTTGGCGCCGATCAGCTCGATCGTCGTGTTGGTATCGCGCGCGACGTAGTTAGCATCTTTGTAGTTGGGGTCCTCGTCGTAGGTCGTGGTGAAGCCGATACGCATACGCACGGTGGCGTTGTGCAGGAATTCGCAGATGGTACCGTCCGTACCGCCCGCGCGGATGTCATTGATGAAGCAGAAGCTGGTCAGTTTCTTGATGAAGTGGTTGTTACAATCCGAGAAATCCACGCCGCGTCCTGCCGAAACGATGCAGGTATTGACTACGTAGACGTCCTTTCCGGTTCCGCGAATCGCGTATGCCGTCTCGCGGATCGAGGAGCCGTTGGTATCGTAGCAGATGTGCAGGCCATTGACGCCGGCGCCTGCGGCAAGCGTAATGAGCGCACGCTCATCCTCGCCCATGCCTACGCCGTATTTGGTCAGCAGACGCGTTCCGCCGTTTCTGCCTGCCTGCTCGCGCGTTGCCACAGAGGAGCTTCCTCTCAGCTCCACGCCGGCCGGGACATTGACGGGCTTATCGAGGCGGTAGTTGCCTGCGGGGAGGTAAACCACGCCGCCGGTCTGTGCCGCGGCATCCAGCACTGCCTGGAGCGCCACGGAAATATCGGAGGTGCCCTTCTTATCGGCGTTGACAACATACAGGTTGGAGGCAGGCTTGACGTAGGATTTACCGGTATCAATCGGGTATGCGGACACATCGTCGGTATCTACCAGGATGTCGCCCACAAGTCCGCCGATGACGGTCGTGCCCGCCAGCTTGATGACGGCGCCGGAATTGTTGACCATCCCGTACTGGCTACCCTCAAAGTAGCATCCGGAAATGACCGAGCCCCAACGGTTATCCATATTGTCCGCCAGGAACGCGATGTCGCAGTTGCGGACGACCGTGTCATAAAACGCACCGGCAAACTGAATCCGCTTTGCGGGGACGATATGTATGCCATACTTGCAATCCGAAACCGTGACGTGCGTGAACTGCGTCCACTCAACGTCGGAGAACTTCATTGCCGTGGTGTTGGCGCGGGTATAAGCGGCAATCTCCTTTTCTGTGGGAGCCGTATATCCCATTGCCTTGGCGAACTTCGCCCAGTAGCGCGGCGAAATGGTGATGTTGGTGCAGGTTCCGACGTCGGAGGAATAGCCGATGTTGATACCCGTCTCAAGGAACGTTCCCTTCAGGTTGGAAATCGTCAGCTGCTCGTGTCCCGTGGAGCTGTCCGTCGTAGCGCCCACGCCGTAGTAGCCGTTGATGATGGTGCAGTTCTTAACGGTCGCCAGCATATGTCCGTTTCCGGCATTCCAACCCGTTTCGTAGAAGGTGTAGGAATACGGGACAACGTTTGTCAGGCTCTTCTGCTCGGGGTAGTACACCGTCAGACCAATGACGCCGCACGAGCCGCCCAGCAGGAACAGCCCCGTGACCTCGGAATAGCTGTTCTTCGGCGTTGCGAGGATGATCGTTCCGTACTCGTCTCCGTAGTCCGGGTCCTGCCAGTCGCCGCGCAGTGTTACAAAGGCGGGAATGGTGATGCTCTTCGTCACGCGGTATTTACCCGCGGGGAGGAACACCGTGCCGCCGCCGAGCTTGGCGCAATCCTTGAGCGCCTTGTCGATCGCTTCCGAGCTGTCTTTTTCGCCCGTCGGGTCTACGTCGTAGTCCGGCGCCTGCACAATGATGTCGGCAATGACGACATCCTCCGTGGTATACTTGGTATCCACGATCTTCGCGGCGTCCTTGTCCTCCACGACCGGGATGTATGCCTCGGTCTTAGTATCGTCGAGCTTTGCAGAGATGTCCAGTGAGTTACGTGTTTCAAAAGTTCCCGTGCTCATGTCATACCCTCCGTAATTTTTCAGAAAATAGCGGACTGCCATCTCGGTGTGATTGTCGTCACAGCCGATGATTACGATTTTGTTGCCGACAACACGGACAGCGAACTGGTCTTTGTCCAGAGAATCCTTGACCTGCGCGCTCTCGGGGCGATTGGTCATACCGACAAGGATTTCCTTTTGCGCGTTGATCCGCGCCGCGTCATAGTCATCCTCCCAGTCGGTCTTGATGGTGATTGCCTTTCGCTCCACCCCCAGCACTTTGGTCAGCGCGAGGTGCAAAGACGAGGCGGCTCCGGAAATCTGTGAGTTTGCCGTATCACTGCGGACGATCGAATAGGTCATCTTACCGTCTGCAAACAATGAAATCACGTCCCCGGACGGTTTGTCGTCACCGTCAGGCGGCGTGGGGGTCGTCGGCTTACACGCGGTCATGCCCAACACAAGGCACATGAGAAGCGCACCAACCAGCACGCGCACCCACATCCTCTTCCCACAACCATGTAAATATTTCATAGCTTCCTCCTTCACCAGCGGATCGCATTTCTACCCCTTGATTATACAGGATTTGCACGGGATTGTCAACAAAAAAAGTTGATTTTCCGTCAAAAATTTTGTCGAATAAAAAAGGGGGGCTGGCACATAATGCGCCAGCCCGGGGGCAACAGAAATCAGCCGTTGCAGCCACAGCAGAAAATCAACAGGGCAATGATCAAGAGCCAGATCCAGTTGTCATTCAAAAGATTGCAAAGACAGCTACCGTTCATAAGGGAAATCCTCCTTCGATTGTCGGTTTTCGGGAGGGATGTACGCCCCCCGCACTATCATTCTATGACACATCGACGGGAATGTTCCCGCAATTTGTCGGAAGAAGAATTTTTTTGCGGGCGACGGAAACGGTCAGGAATTTGCTTTGCTCTGCGTCTCGCGCGAGCCCTCCAAAAAGAACGTCGCCTCCATGTCCGCCATGCAAAGTGCGTACGCCAGTGGGAACATTTCCAACGCGCGCCCCACCTGGTTGGCATCCTCCGGACCGGAGAAGCCCATATGGTAGCGGATGGCGAACGCCTCGTCGCGGGTCAGGCGCATGTACCCGGAGATCATGTAGACCGACTTTTCCCCATGTCCGTACGGCAGGGTGTCCTCGATGGTGTAGTACGGGACGCTCACCCACTTGCCGGTCTCGTCCTTGACGTTCCGCGAGCCGGTTTTGTAAAAGTTGACCTTGCACAGGTCGTGAAGCAGAGAGACGATCGCCGCGCTTTCTTCACTGCATCGGATGCCGTAGACCTCGCGCATCCGCGGGCGGGCAAGAATGTCGCACAGGCAGTCGTACACATTCAGGCTGTGCTCCAGAAGTCCCTCCTCATGGGCGCCGTGGTAGCGCGTGGAGGCGGGCGCCGTAAAGAAATCGCACTGCTCCGAGGTCAGAAAGTTCAGAAGCTCCTCCGCGCCGTCTCTGTGAATTTTCTCGTTGTATATGCTGATAAAGCGCTCTTTGTTTGTCATATGGGGATCCCTTTCTTATCACTTTTTCAAACCGACGACGGACGGTCATCGGCTGTCGGCTGTCGGCTGTTGGTTGTTGGTTGTTGGTTATCGATTACCGCTCGGCGGGCGGTGTCGACCGTGGCTTTTTTGCCGCAAGGACGCCGGTTCCACAGCCGCGCGTGAGCGCGGGGAGGCGAAAGCCGCGGAGGTTTGCGAAGCAAGACTTCCTGTGGTTATTCTACCATGAGTGAAAATGCTTGCTTGCAAGGGCATTTTCGCGAAGCCGTCAATGCCACAGCCGCGCGTGAGCGCGGGGAGGCGAAAGCCGCGAAGGTTTGCGAAGCAAGCCTTCCTGTGGCTATTATACCGCAAAGCGCGCCGGATGTAAAGTAGCAAAACAAACAAAAAAGGTGGCGTTAAGGCAACACCACCGATGACGTTGACCCCGGCGACTGAACGCCGCGTTTTGCCGCCGAAAAAATCGAAAAGCCAAAAATACGGAGACAAAAACGGTCAAGCTCGCGCCAAATGACCGAAATCCCGCCCGGCATTTTGGCGAGCACCCGAGACCGCCGAGGCAACCGTGACACCACCTGAATTGTGCGGCACTACGGTTGCCTCAAGCCATCAAGTTTTTTCACAGCCCCTCGTTTTGACGGTGAAAATCAGTCGTCGGGGCGCAGATCAACAAGGGCTTTCCCCTCTTGTCTCCCCGACTGTCTTATTCGCCCTGCGTCAGGTCCAGGCTGTCGCAATTGAGAAACGCATGGGCGGCAAGCCCGGAATCGGTGGGAATCCAACGGCTGGCGCCGCACTTTGAGCAAGTGACGCGGATTCCGTCGTCCTCAATATCTACGTCATAATGGCGATCGGTCACGTCGGCGCCGCACCGACACCGGATCTTTCCTTCCTCGTCCAGCTCCCGCAGGACGAACATCACGATCTCTCTTACCTGCGGGTCGGTCGGGAACACTCCGTCGTCCGGGACATCCTCGTGTAACGTCCGGAAATCGGTCAGACCGTTATCCTCCAGCAATTTGAGCAGCTCCAGCTCGGAGCGCGACATTTCCGCTTTGACCCGGTTCTCCTCCCCCACGCAACAGATATTGATGTCGGAGTAGGGGCACGGCAGGCAAAACAGGTCTTTATCGAAAAACAGGGACTTTTTCATGGTGAACCGGTGCGGCTTCGGGCAAAGCATGCACGGCACGGTCAGCCGAATTTTATCGTCTCTGCCGTTGAGCAACACCATCTCGCTGTGTCCGCACTGGCATTTGAGCTTGAGCATATCTGCCGTCAGCGAAAACATATTGACTCCGCTCATCACCGCCGTGCCGCAATGCGGACAGCGATAGGACACTGTTGTGTGTTTGCTTTCCAATACCATCAGCCTGTTCCCCTCTTTCCGCAAGGAAACACGTCCCGAAGCTCCGCGCCGCCCGGCGCCGGACGTCGTGTCCTTCCGTCTCTTTCCCATACTATGCCGTCCGGCGGTATTTTGTCCGTTCCGTGCGGCTTTTATTCCTGCGGTTTGATTTTGCCAAAAGTGCCACCGGTGCTGTGACTCGGCTACGCCTGCCCGTCGATCTTGAAGGGGCTGTCTCATAAATGCGACAGCCCCCGAAAATTTTCTGTTGTTCCGGAGCACAGTCTGTGCACCGTCCGATCGCCGGATGTCAGAGATTACATCTTGACGCCGTTGATAACGCTGTCGCTGATCGACACGGGGTACGTCTTGCTTGCCTCGTCGTACCAGTCGGAAATATTCTCGCTGACCAGGTCGTCAAGGCAATCCACATACCACTCTGCCTTGCCGATGCTCTCAAGATACACCAGCATATAGTAGGTGGTATTGTTGTACTTGCAGGTAATCAGCTCATAATCTCCCGCGGCTCTCGCGTCGTCGAACAGCCACTCGTCCAGCTCGTCAAAGCCGAACGCGCCCTTTTTGAGGTCCTCAACAGTCGTGCAACCCGCGTTGTTGGGATAATCCTCCGCCAGCGCGAGCAGAGCGTCCTTGCCGACGGTCTTGGAGGCGAACAGCTCCTTCGCCGCCTTTGCCTCATCCTCCTTGTAGCTTCCGGAGGGCAGAAGCAGGTAGGCGATATTGCGCGTCAGAATCTCGGAACGGCCCGCCTCGCGCGTCAGCATATACGTGGTGACGCTGTACGTGCCCTTTTCCTTGTCCTCATCGACTTCCTGGAACGTGGAGAACGCCTTTGCCGCTTCCTTATCGTCGTCGCCGAAGATCCACTCGCTCACCTTAGTATCCTTGTGGTAGGAGTAATTCTCAACCGGCAGAGCCTCGACGATCTTCTCGCCGTCCTCCAGCAGTTTCTCCTCCAGCTTCTTCTCCGCGGCGGCAGCCCTTTCCTCGTCGGTCTCGCCCTCCGCTTCCTTCAGATACTCGTCATAATACTTGGTTCTGTACTCCTCCTTGTTGGAGGTAATCCAGTAGCTCTTGACGTACTCCTTGAACTCCTCGACCGTGGTGTAGCCCTTGAGCTTTTCGGAAGCGGCTTTGATGGACGCCTTCAGGTCCTCATAGCTCTTCTCCGCCTCTGCCTTTTCCTCGTCGGTTGCACCGTCCTTGAGCGTTGCCTTGGTTGCCTTCATGTTGTAGGAAAGGTAATCCGCGGTCAGGTAATCTCTGCTGTTCTTCTCGTAGAACGCCATCACCGTTTCATCGGTGGAAGCCTCGCGGAAATCCTTGTCCAGCTTCTCGGCAAACTTGCTTGCCAGTGCCGACAGGCGCATTACGCCGCGGATATCGCGCTCGCGCACGCCCTTGCCGTACGTCATGTTGATATAGCTCTGCGTCGAGTAGCCGTAGTACTGCGCGTACAGGCGAATGAGGGAAATAGAGGACTCTACGCTCTGGAGATCCTCGTCATCCAGCTCGATTCCCTCCGCCTTTGCCGCGCGGCAGTAAACGAGGATGCGCTCTGCTTCGCTCTTGGCGCCGGAGGCAAAGTTGTCAAACCACGTCTGCTCGCTGTTGGGCATCTTCTGCTTTTTCAGACTGACGTTGGGGTTGAGTCCGATCAGGTCATAGATCGTATACGTTGACCCGAGTGAGGACAACAGGCTGGAATACGTCTGCTGAGCGTTGGAAATATAATTGTTGTACGTTGCGTGAACCATATAGGTCATCATCGCGCCGTTGATCTTGAACTCATCCGATTCCGCCGCGGTCTTCATGCGCATGAACGTTCCGTTGGCACCGAGGAGCAGACCGCCCACGATCAGCACTGCCAGCACGACGCACAGCGTCGCGATCAGCGGTGTGTAATTTTTTGAATTCTTTTTCTTCTTCACGTAATTCTGAGGGTTCGCTGCGCGATCCTCAAAGCGTTCCTGTCTGTTTCTTGTACCTTTTCCCATCTTTGGGTCCACCTTTTTTCATTTTTTATTGGGTGTGACGATACCATCCATCACAGTGCTTTGTTTATTATACTGTACTTGTGTGATGATTTTTTGAACATATTATTAACGAATTCAAAACTTCTGTAAAAACTTGGTGAGATTTGCGGGAAACTGCCCGTCAAAAACACGTCACACATCCATGATGACCGGCAAAATCATCGGCTTTCTCTTGGTCTTGGCGTAGAGGAAGCGGGTCAGGTCGTCCTTGATGCGTTTTTTGAGCGCCGCCCGGTCGAAGTCGTTGGGGTCATCCCGGAGCGAATCGACGATTGCCTTGCTCGCAATCTTGCGCGCCTCGTCCATCAGCGATTCCGATTCTCTCACGTAGACGAAGCCGCGCGACACAATGTCCGGTCCCGAAAGAAGCTCCATGGAGGACTCATCCAGCGTCGCCACGACAACAATCAGACCGTCCTGTGCCAGGTGCAGCCGGTCGCGCAGGACGATGTTGCCGACGTCTCCCACGCCGTAGCCGTCCACCAGAACCCGTCCGGACGGAACGACCTCTTGCGTCAGGCGTGCGCCGTTGCGATCGATTTCAAACACCCGTCCGATGTCGGAAATGAAGATGTTACGGCTGTCGATCCCCATATACATCGCCAGCTCGCGGTTCGCCGCCAGGTGGCGGATTTCGCCGTGAATGGGCATGAAATACCGGGGCTTGGTCAGTCCCTGCATCAGCTTCAGCTCCTCCTGGCAGGCGTGACCGGAGACGTGAACCGCCAGAGCGGGGTCGTGCAGAACCTGAATGTTGTTGCGCGTCAGCTCATTGATGATACGTCCCACCAGCTTTTCGTTGCCGGGAATGGCATTGGAGGACAGGATGACCAGGTCCTGCGGACCCAGCGTGATCTGCGAGTGATCGGAGTACGCCATACGATAGAGTGCCGACATCGGCTCGCCCTGGCTTCCCGTCGTCACGATGGTCAGCTCCTCCGGGCGGTAGCGCTTGATGTCGTTGATGTCGATCAGCACGCCCTTGGGGACATTCATATAGCCCAGCTCGACCGCTGCGCCGACGATATTGATCATGCTCCGCCCCGTGACGGCGACGCGTCTGCCGTGGCGGGCGCTGATGTCAATGATCTGCTGAACGCGGTGGACATTGGACGAAAACGTGGCGATGACCAGCCGCTTATTTTTATGCTTGGAAAAGATATACTCAAGCGACTCACCAACCTTGCGCTCCGACGGCGTAAAGCCGGGGCGTTCTGCGTTGGTCGACTCGCACATCAGGCAAAGGACGCCCTCGTTGCCCAACTCGCCCAGCCGCGTCAGGTCCATCATTTCGCCCTCGATGGGGGAGGTGTCCAGCTTGAAGTCGCCCGTGTGGATCAACGTGCCGAGCGGGGTGCGGATGGCGAGCGCGCAGGCATCGGCAATGGAGTGGTTGACGTGGATGAATTCCACGCTGAGCGCGCCCGCGCGGATGACGTCTCCCGCCTTGACCTCCTGCAATTTCGGTTGCCACGGCAGGACGTGCTCCTGCAATTTGTTGCGGATGATTCCGAGCGTCAGCCGCGTCCCGTAGATGGGTGGGTTGATACTGCGCAGGACGTACGGAATCGCGCCGATGTGGTCCTCGTGTCCGTGCGTCAGGAAGATGCCGCGGATGCGGTCCTTATTATTTTCCAGGTAGGTGATGTCGGGAATAACCAGGTCGATACCCGGCATATCCTCGTCCGGAAAGCCCATGCCGCAATCGACCACGATCATATCGTTGCCGTACTCGATGACCGTCATGTTCTTTCCGATCTCGCCGAGTCCCCCGAGCGAGATAATGCGGATTTTTCCCTCGTCGCGACCCCCTCTGCCGGAGCGGGAACGCGTGGGCGTTCCGGACGTTTCCCGGCGCTCGCGATCGTCCGACGGCTTTTCCTGCGGCGTCTGCACGCCACGGCGCGCGGACGCGGAAGTCCGGTTCCGCGGATTTTTCTGTGCCGGCTTACGGGAAGGCACGGCGAACCCGCCCGCGGGCTGTCCCGCCGTCCCGGAGGGCGCTCCGGCGGACGCTCCTGTCGCCGTCCCCGTCGTCATTCCGGCGGTCCGCTCCGCGGATGCGACATCCGCCGCTCCGGTCTGCTTTTTACGTTGCCACCGGCGCGGCGCCCCGGTCTTTGCGTTGCGATTATCTGCGGCGGCCGCGGGGGCTTCTTTTCCGGCGGTCGTGCCGGTCACAGCATCTCCGCTATCCTTGGCGGTATTGTTCGTTCTGCGGGGAGCGGCGCCTCGGCTTCCTCCCGTGCGACGGTACGGCGTCCGCCCCTCCTGTGGAGTACCCGCAGCGCGTGGTTCTTCTTGTTTTTCTTTCTTCATCATAAATATTCTCCAATCCGCCGCCCGGGTGGCGGCACAAACAGTAATCAATTTCCATAAAATCAGGACTCGCACAAAGGGTTTCGCGCAAACGGTTTTCGTGAAAAATCAAGCCTCCGCAAAAGCCAAGCCGGTTGACGCCCGCCTCCGCGGAGAACTTGCGCGTCAAACAAGGGCGCGCCGACAGGGGGGAACGCTTCGGCGCGACACCCTACGGACACGCTCCTGTTTTCTTCGCAAGCCTGCCGTGGTATGGCAGACTGCGCGGGCGCAAAAAGCGCCGGGGGAACCACTCCGGGTCCTCCTCCTCTCGACGCATCGGCGATCCTTATGCACAGGCGGAGCCTCGCCGCTTTGAGCGACGCAACCGTCCGGTTTTGTTTCTGTCCGCAAGAAAGCATGCGGAATCCTGCCCGTCCCGCTCATCCGCGCGCAGGTCCTGTGCGCGCAAAAAAGCAAGCCTGCCCCCTCACATGCGTCGGGGATTCCCGGGCTTCCGTTCTTTCTTGCTGTGTTGCTATGGGCTCGCTGGCGTCAAACGATCACAACGCACGGGAGCACTCTGCGGAGACGCACGCAAGACGTCCCGCTGTCTGTCACGCGTCGCGGGGCAACTCTGAGAGCGACGGTGGAAAGCACGAACAAAAACTATATTGTTATTTTACCACATTTTTCCCCGCTTGTCAAGCCCCCCGGGGAGCTTGGGTTCCATCACAAGTGCAAAAGGAGAAATGCCGCGGTGCAAAGCGCGGCGCCAACCAACGTGCCCACAAGAAATGTACGCCACGCAAAGCGAAACGGGCGGCGCGGTTGGGGCATCAGCATACTTTCATCCAGAATACGGTTGGCTTCCGCCATCATGGTGGAAGCCGCGTGCCCGTCGCCGAAGCCCTGCCCGTCACGCAAAACAAAATACGCTTCCTCGTAAAAGCGGCTGGCGTGTGTGCGAATGACCACCATCTGTTTCTGTCGTCCTCTGACCATTTCCGTTTCCTTCCGTAGAATTGATCTCTTCCGCTATGATTGCCTCATCCGCCGCCCCCCAAACACACCCGGCAAAGAAAACAGGAGAAAAATACGCAAAACAGCATCAGAAACAGTCCAAGCGGGAGGGCATACCGCCCCCGTTTTACGCCGATGGAGGAAAAGTAGACCGTGATGACATAGACCACCGTGTCCGAGCTTCCCATCAGCACCGAGGCGCAGTCCGCCACGAAGCTGTCCGCACCGCACACGCGCAAAAGCTCGGTATACGTCGCCGTCGCCGCGCTCCCGGAGAACGGGCGGGTGAGAAGAAGCGGAAGCAATTCCGACGGCACGCCGAGTGCCGCCGAAAGCGGGGCGAGCCACGCCCCGACGCGCGCGACGGCGCCCGAGGCATTGAGCATTCCCACCGCAACCAGAAGTGCGCAAAGCGTCGGGCACAGGCGCACCGCCGTCTCCAAGCCCTCGCGCGCGCCCCGGAGAAACGCGTCAAAATACGGGCGCTTGCCAAAGAGCATACACCCCCCGACTACCCCGATCAGCCCCGGAATCACCCAAGCGCTCGCCGTCGCCAGCCCCTCAAACACCCGTCCGTCCTCCGTTTTCCCTGTTTTGCGGAATCGCTCCACCCTCATACACAATGTATGTCCGCGGCGGGCGGGATATGAGGCAGGGCAAAAAGACAAGGCACCGCTCGGGAGACCATTCTCCGGCAGTGCCTGTATCATCCGGCAAATATTATGCTTTGGTCGCCGCCTGCGACTTGAGATACGCGTTGATGAAGCCGTCGATCTCACCGTCCATCACTGCGGCAACGTCGCCCGTCTCGTAGCCCGTGCGGTTGTCCTTGACCATGGTATAAGGCATAAAGACGTAGGAGCGGATCTGCGAGCCCCACTCGATGTTGTTTTTGATGCCCTTGATGTCCTCGATCTTATCCAGATGCTCGCGCAACTTGATCTCCATCAGCTTTGCCTTGAGCATTTTCATAGCCGTTTCCTTGTTCTGAAGCTGGCTACGTTCCGTCTGGCATCCCACCACGATGCCCGTCGGCTTGTGCACAATCCGGATGGCGGAGTCGGTCTTGTTGATGTGCTGACCGCCCGCGCCGGAGGAACGGTGCGCCGTCACCTCGATGTCCTCGTCGCGAACGACCACGTTATCGACGTTGGGAAATTCCGGCATGACCTCGATGGAAGCAAAGGAAGTCTGACGCCGTCCTGCCGCGTCGAAGGGGGAAACGCGCACCAATCTGTGCACGCCGTTTTCGCTTTTGAGGTAGCCGTAGGCATTCGTGCCCTCGACCATCAGCGTCGCGCTCTTGATGCCCGCCTCGTCGCCGTCCAGCCAGTCGATCAGCTTGCACTTGAAATCGTTCCGCTCCGCCCAACGCGTAATCATGCGGTAGAGCATCTGCGCCCAGTCCTGCGCCTCGGTGCCACCCGCGCCCGGATGGAAAGAAACAATGGCGTTGTTTTTGTCATATTCCCCGCTGAGCAGGACGCCGATGCGCTGTTTCTCTTCCTCGTGGAGGATGGCATCCAGCTCCGCCTCAACCTCGGGAACACTTCCCTCGTCGTTCTCCTCAACCGCCATTTCCGCGAGGGTCAGCGCGTCCTCAAGTCGCGCGCACAGGCGGTCATAGTTCTCGATGGTATCCTTTTTCTGCTTGATGGACTGCAAAATACGGGAGGAGCGGTCCGGGTCATTCCAAAAGGAGGGGTCGAGCGTCTGCTGTTCCTCGTCGGCGACCGCCGCGCGCAGTTCCTCCACGCGCAGGGCGTTCCCCAGCTCCGCAACATCCTGCTTCATTGCGGTCAACTTGTATTTTGCGTCTTCCAAAGCGATGATCATGCCAATCTCCGTTTCTATTCCTGTTTTTTCGCGACGGTCGGGCGGATATTCGCGCCCTGAAACCGGGACCATCCCGTCGGGCAAGGTCTCTGCCCGAAAGTCATACTGTTATATTATACCACACTCGCACACAAATTTGCAAGAGGTTTGCTCACTTTTCCTGCGGCGCTGTATTGACTTCTTGGCTGAGAGGTGTGGCTTTCTAAATTTCAGCGAATCCCGGGAGGGGGGTGGGAGCAACCCCGGCGTCTAAGGGGTTCTCCCCCCACATCCTGCACCGAAGATTTCAGTTAAAAGTACATATCAACCGCAAATGAAACGAATCTAAATTTTCCACACAGCGAAAACAATATTCTTTCAGCGGTCTTTGCGGAGGGAGAAACCATCTCAAACGCCGAAGTTTGGCGGCTTGCCGCGGTCCCTCCGCCTCCTCCCACTTCCTTGGCTGTGCGCCGCATTTCAGTGGCTATCCCGCGCGCTTTCTCCGGCGGCGAGGGAAAACTCGCCAGGAGTTTTCCCTCGCCCGGCTTTCTACATTTCAGCAAACACCGGGAGGGGTGTGGGGAGGGTTTGCGGCTCTGCCGCGTCCTCCCCAATGCGCCAAAGCGCCGCGTTGTTGCGGCGCGACGCGCATCAAAGCCTTGGAATGGAGGGCGTGGGGGGAGCAACCCCGGCGTTTGAGGGGTTCTTCCCCCACATCCGGCATGAAAGCCATCCAACCCAAAGTAGATACCAGCCACCCTCAAAAACGCCTACGATCCCCAACAAATTCAACATCTTCAGCCGCTTTTTTCTTTTGAGACCGGAGGCACAAAAGAAAAAAGCTATCAAAAAAGAAAATGCCGAAAGATTTCGCGCTCTGCGGAGCGCGAGGAGGGCTACGCGCCCTCCACAGCCCGCTTGCGGGCGGACGCCTTTTGAAAAAGGCGGGCGAAAACTTAAAAAGGGGACAGCAAATTCTTCAGAAATCCAAAGACAGGCAACCATTCCCTCTGCAAAATTTTCTCAACGGAGCGCGAAGAAGGCGGCAAAAGAGGAGCGCCAGACTCGCACAGGTCAGTGAGCACAGCCAGATCGGAATCAGAACGGCAAACGGCTCCGACACGCCCGCCGCCCGCCGCAGGGCGAGTAATGTGGACGGCAGGAGCGAGAACGAGCAGGTATTCAGCACCGCCAGCGTAATCATATCGCCCGTCGCCACGGCGGGATTCGGGTTGTTCTTCTGCATTTTTTCCAGTGCGCGAAGCGCCATGGGCGTTGCCGCATTGCCAACGCCGAGAAGATTGGCGGCGATATTGGCGCAGATCTCCTCCATTCCCTCTCCGCTCGCGGCGGTTTCGGGGAAAAAAAACGCCAGCGGTCGCCGCAAAAGCCGCGAAAGTTTGCGGATTGCCCCCGCCTCCTCCAGCACCCGCATGACCCCGCACCACAGGCACATTGCGCCCGCAAGTGTGATGGTCAGGCGGATTGCGCCCGAAGCGCCGTCCAGCACCGCCGACGCCATTGCCGCCCCCTGTCCCCCGATCGCGCCGAACGCGAGCGCAATCAGGCACATCACTCCAAACACCTTTCCAAGCATATTCTCACCCCTTTTTGGTTATTTCTTTTTACATTTTGAATGAAAAAATACAAAATCGTGACTTTTCTATGAAAATTTCTACAATTTTCTCAAAAGCTCTTGACATCCAAACATTTCCAATTTATAATATAATTTGCAGATGAGAACACCAAACCCAAGGAAAGAAAGGAACAAGGTTATTACCATGAAGTCAACCGGAGTTGTACGCAAAGTCGATGAGCTGGGACGCATCGTTCTCCCCAAGCCTTTGCGTGAGATCATGGACATCCATGAGAAAGATTCACTGGAGATTTTCACCGACAACAATCGCATCATTCTTCAGAAGTACCACCCCGCCTGCGAGTTTTGCAACAATGCAGACAACGTTGTCTACTTCGGCGAGAAGCGCATTTGCCGCGATTGCATCGAAAAGATCAAGCAATTGTTCTGAAACAGTATATGCAATCCGCCCCCGGTCAAGAACGGCTTCGCGTCCCGCGCGAAACGGTTCACCCCCGGGCGTTTTGCCTCGTCTATGGCAAAAGCAGAAGCCTTTCGGATCCGGTTTCGATCCGAAAGGCTTTTTCTTGTTTTATCGTCGCCTTATTTCTCCGACTCCCGTCCGGTCGGCTGTGTCCCGGCGGCGGAAGTCGTGTCGACGTCCTTGGGGGAGTCGCCAGACGTATCACGCAATTGCTCCATGACATCCCCGCCCTGCTCTCCGCGCCACTTAAGCGTGGGAAACGCCGACAGAAGGCGGCGATATGCCGATTTGGTTTCGCGCAAACGGAGCTGCCACTCCCCGCGGCGACGGTTCAATTCCTCCCGACCGTTTCCCGTACGGGGCGCTGTTGCCTCGCCATCCGAGGTGCGCAGAGATTCCAGCAGTTTCTTTTCCTCCGCGGTATGCTGTTCGTACAGTTGCTTTTCCTGCGCGCGGTGCTCACGGCAAAGCGCATCGTACGGGGCGTACCGCTCCTTGTGCTCCTCGCTCTTGTTCCGGATGACGATCACGCCGTCGGACAGCGTATCGCCGATGCGATCCGAGATGTCGTGAATCTCGCCCGCCATGCGGCACAACAGCTGCATTCTCTGCTCCAGATGGCGCGCCTTGGCAATCGACGCCGCGAGGTCCACCAGAATCAGAACGGAAAACACAATTTCAAGCGCATACAGAAGCGGCTTGGGAAGCGCGCGGATACCGCCCAGTACCGGGGGTTGAATCAGGCGCACCACGGCGGTTGCCGCCACGCCCCAGATCAGAGAAAACTCCAGGCAGATGTAGCCTTTGATATTGAGGCGGTTTTCGGAATAGTCCCACCATTTGGCGTGGAAGACCTTTTCAAGCAGCCACCCCGTGAAAAATTCCAGCGTCGAGGTCAGCACCACCGCGCCGAGGAACAGCGCCCACAATCGGTCGGACAGTGGGGTGAGCGCCACGATGACCCCCACGACGCCGAAGCCGTAGATCGGGCAGACGGGACCGTTGAGAAAGCCGCGGTTGACAAACTTTCCCGTCCGGAAGGCGGCGTAAACCACCTCCGTGCACCATCCGAGGAAGGCGTATACAAAAAACATCGCCAGCAGTTCGGTGAATTTTTCAAGCATCGCTCTCGTTCCTTTCTTACTGATGGAATGTCATCGCATCGGCGGAAAACACCGCAAAGACCGCGTTCCCCTCGGGCGGGCAGGCAACATCGACCGTCCGGTCGCGGTGGTACGGGTGCGCAAAGGTCAGCCGATACGACCAAAGACCGATGGGCACGCCGTGGTCACGTGCCCCGTACTTTCCGTCGCCGATCAGCGGAAGCGCGCGGGAGGAAAACTGCACCCGGATCTGATGCGTCCGCCCGGTCTGCAACCGCACGAGGACAAGCGTCGCCTCACCCCACGGTGTCAGTCGGGTTTCCAGCGCCCGGTAGGAAAGCTCCGCCCGCTTGGCGCCGGGACGTGTGCGCTCCGCCACATAGCTTTTATTGGTTGCCGCGTCCTTATACAAAAAATCTGCCAGCACCCCATCGCGCGTCTCCGGCGCGCCGTGCACAACCGCGAGGTACTGCTTTTCGATCTGCCGTTGTGCGATCATCTGTGACAGCCGCTCGGCGCTCTCGCTATGCTTGGCAAACACCATCACGCCACCCACGCCGCGGTCCAGCCGATGAATCAGCCCCACGTACGGGTTGCGCGCGCCCTGCTCTCTCAGATGCGCCGCAAGCCGCGCGATCATGTCCTCGTCAGCACCCTTTCCGTCCGGCTGGGACAGCACGCCGGACGGCTTTTCGCAGACCAAAAGGTCTCTGTCCTCATACAATATCCGGATCATTTGTTCTCTCCGTCTCCGGCGGGGTGCCCGGACGCCGCCCCTCCCTGCCGTGCCGAACGCACGATCTCGGGTAATTTATCGAGAATCCACGCCTGTGTCTCAGTAGAGAACATCAGCGTGCTCGTCAGCTCGCCGCGCGGCGTCATGCCCTGCTTTTCATAAATTCCGACCTCGCCGGAACGGTCGTTGGCACGCAGGACCTTTCGTTCGACGAACACGCTCTCCACGTACCCGTCCAGAAGCCCGAGCCCAATCAGCCAGTTATTGACCCAACGCGCGGGAATCGGCGTTTGCCCGTGAGCCAGCGCCGCGTCATGCAGATGCTTGACAAACGTCGCCGCGGGGACATCCTCCCCCACGCACAGAGTACGCCGCGCCTCGTCGTCCGGCAGGTAATATTCCTCGGAGCGGCAGGCACGCGTGATCTCCCGGTCGAGATACGCCGCGACAAACGCAAAGCATTTCTGCAGGCGCGGCTGGGACAGCACCGAGTCCTCCGGCACCGCCTGCCCCGTCAGAGGATCGACCGCGCGGGACAACGCCTCCAGATAGTCCTTCGCCCGCATCAGAACCGCTCTCTCATCCGCCATATTGCAACCTCCGTCCGTTTTGCACCAGAATACTTTTATAGTGTAGCACAATTTCCGCCAAAAAACAACAACCCCCGGCAAAATTCGCGAGATTTTTTTCGGATTTTCCCGTGCTTGCAAATACGGAAAAATTGTGTTATAATAAACAGTAGAGTTTATCGACACCGCAACTTCCGTAAAAAAGGAGATAACGCCCTATGTCCGAGAATGTTATCGGAATTGATATTGGTGGAAGCACCACAAAAATTGTCGGATTTCACTTTGAGGAGCAACACCGCCCGCGCCTTATCACGCCCGAGGTGGTGCGCGCCGCAGACCCCATCACCTCCATGTACGGCGCTTTCGGAAAATTCACAGACCGCAACGACCTCTCGCTCGACCGCATTGACCGCGTGATGATGACGGGCGTCGGCTCGACCTTTTCCGACAAGCCGCTCTACGGGCTGAACTGTCGGCACGTCCCCGAATTTTCCTGCATCGGGCTGGGGGGGCTGTATCTCTCCGGGCTCAGGGAAGCCATCGTTGTCAGCATGGGCACGGGCACGGCGCTCATTCACGCCAAGGCGCACAAGCTCGCCCCCGACGGCACGCCCCTCGTCAGCAACGAGCAGGACACGGACATTGAATACCTGGGCGGCACCGGAGTGGGCGGCGGCACGCTGGTGGGGCTGACCAAAAAACTGACCGGCGTGGACACGGTGGAGCACATCGAACAGCTCTGCCGCGACGGAAACCTTGCCAACATCGACCTGCGCGTCGGCGACATTTCCCACGACAGCTTCCCCGGCATGAACGAAAATCTGACCGCCGCGAACTTCGGCAAGGTCAGTGATCTCGCCACGCCGAGCGACGTCGCGCTGGGCGTTGCCAACATGGTCGCGGAGACCATTTTCATGATGTCGATCTTTGCCGCGCGCTCGTTCGGGCTGAATGACATCGTTCTGATCGGCAATCTCTCCACGCTTCCGCCCGTGCGCCGCGTCTTTGAGGACCTGCAACACAGCTTCGGCGTTCGTTTTCTGATTCCCGACAACTCGCAGTACGGGACGGTCATCGGCGCGGCGCTCTACCGCTGACTGCCAAACGCCGACCGCCGTTCACCGATACGCTGTCACGGCAACGCCGCGCCGAAGAACGACGGATTCAACCGCCGAGACCTACATCATCAGGGGGGATGTTAAAAAGCTTGATGTTTTTTAACCCCCCCCAAAAAAAATACCGGTCGGGATTCCGGCGTTTTTGCGCGATCTTGGTCGTTTTCCCCCTGTATTCTTGTTTTTTCGACCTTTTAGACGGCAAAACGGCGGCGCTGTGCCGCCGAGACC
>CAKSNQ010000002.1 GCA_934476315.1 uncultured Eubacteriales bacterium | reverse complement strand
GCCCCGCTCTTTTATGAAAACGGGGAAGTGCGGCTTTGTCCTGAATAAAAAAGCGTACCGTCGGCAAAAATAGGCTTGAACGAATCAGAAATTTCAAAACGGGGGACGGAAAAATGAGGTCTTTGCAGGGAAAAGGCGTGTCAGGCGGCGTAGCAATCGGGCGTGCGCGCTTTTTGCGGCGGGAGGACGTGATTGTACCGGAGCGCACGGTGACGAACACTGCGGCGGAGCTGAAGCGATACGATACGGCAGTTCATCGGACCGTGGCGGAGCTGGAGGACCTGTACGAATGGGCACAGCGCGAGGTCGGGCAAAGCAACGCGCAGATCTTCAGCGTCCATGCGATGATGGCGCAGGATGAGGACCTGATGGAATACACAAAAGACATGATTCGTGCGCGGCACGCCAACGCAGAGTACGCCGTGGTGGAGGCGTCGAAATATTTCTCCGCCATGTTCGCGAAAATGGACGACGCCTATATGCGGGAGCGCGCCGCGGACGTCCGGGATGTCAGCGACCGGATTCTGCGTCAGCTCATGCGCGCCGCGGGCGGACTGACGGCGGATGGCAGACAGAGCCGGGGAGAGAGTGGAGACGAGGGCGACATCATCTGCGCGCGTGACCTGTCGCCAAGCGAGACACTCCAGTTGGATCGGGCGTCCGTCCGCGGCTTTGTGACCATGCAAGGATCGTACAATTCCCACACCGCCATTCTGTCGCGGACGATGAACATCCCGGCGGTGGTCAACGTGGGAGACGCGCTGGAAAACGTACGGGAGGGGGAGCGAGTGGCATTGGACGCGGATAACGGAAAGGTGTATATCGACCCCGATGTGATGACTCTGCGGCAGATCCGCCTGCGGCTGGAGCAACAGGCGCACGCCAAGGAGCTGCTGGAAAAATACCGCGGAAGGGAAAGCCGGACGCAGGACGGCTACCGCGTGGAAATCTGCGCCAACATCGGGAATGCGGCGGACGTTGGGGCGGCTCTGTGCAACGACGCGGACGGAATCGGACTGTTCCGCAGTGAGTTTCTGTATATGGGGCGCAACGACTTTCCGTCCGAGGAGGAGCAGTTTGAAACGTACCGCCGCGTGCTCGGGAGCATGCCGGGGAAGCGGGTCGTCGTACGGACATTGGACATCGGCGCGGATAAACAAGCGCCGTACTTCGGTCTGCCGCACGAGGAAAATCCGGCGCTCGGGTGCCGCGCCATCCGCATCAGCCTGACACGCCCGGAAACGTTCCGGACACAGGCGCGGGCGCTTTTGCGCGCCTCACAGTACGGGCGGCTCGCGGTCATGTTCCCCATGATTATTTCGACCAACGAGGTGACGCGCCTGCGCGCCATGTGGGAGAGCGCGGCGGAGGAATTGCGGATGCAGGGCGTGGCGATCTCGGACCGCATCGAGATCGGCATCATGATCGAAACGCCGGCGGCGGCGCTTATCAGCGACAAGCTGGCGACCATGGTGGACTTCTTCAGCATCGGCACCAACGACCTGACGCAGTACACGCTGGCGCTCGACCGCCAGAACGCGGCGCTGGAGGACTTTTGCGACACGCACCATGAGGCAATCCTGCGGCTGATCTCCATGACTGTGGAGAACGCGCGACGCGCCGGCATCTGGGTCGGCATCTGCGGTGAGCTGGGCGCCGACCTGACTCTGACGGAAACATTTTTGCGTATGGGCGTGGATGAGCTGTCGGTGACGCCGCCCGCCATTCTCCCGCTTCGCGAGAAGATCTGCACCATGCGGATGGAAGCGCCGCACACGGGCAGTACACAGAAAGGATGATATAGGTATGGATTACAAAAAAACAGCGTCGGATGTTCTCCGCTACGTCGGCGGAGAGGCGAACGTGGCGCACCTGGAGCATTGCTCCACGCGCCTGCGCTTTACCCTGCGGGACGAGAAAAAGGCGGACGTCGCCGCGCTCAAAAAAACTCCCGGCGTCATCGGGGTGGTCATGACGGCGCAGTGTCAGGTTGTCATTGGACCGTCGGTCATTGAGGTCTACGATGAGCTGGTGCGTCTCGGCAATTTCAGCGGCGCGGCGCCGGCGGGAGCGTCTGCCCCCGCGGGGAAGAAAAAGATCGGGGCGGTCGTACTCGACTTTATCGTCGGCGTTTTCCAGCCCCTGATTCCCGCCATCGCCGGCGGCGGTATCCTCAAGTCGCTCCTGCTCCTGCTGTGCCTATTCGGGTGGCTGGACAAGGCAAGCACGGTCTACACGCTGTGGAACAGCATCGCGGATGCGGCGTTTTACTTCTTGCCCCTGCTTGTCGCAGTTTCGGCGTCCACCAAGCTCAAAGCCAACCGCTTTGTCGCGCTGGCGGTCGTGGGAAGCCTCCTGCTTCCGTCCCTGACGGGGCTGATCGGTGCGGAGGGTGGCGTGACGCTCCTGGGACTTCACGTGCAGAACATCGCCTATTCGTACCAGGTGTTTCCCGCCCTGCTTGCCATTCTGTTCATGGCGCCGCTGGAGCGCTTTCTGAACCGCTATACCCCAAAGCCTATCCGCGTCTTCTTCGTTCCGCTCGTCACCATCGCCATTACCGTCCCCGTCACCCTCTTGGTGCTTGGCCCGATCGGATTTACCGTGGGACAGTGGTTCACTACGGCAATCCTGTGGCTGTTCGATAAGCTGGGCTTCATCGCCGTGACATTGCTTGCCATGGCGCTTCCGTTCATGATCGCGACGGGCATGCACAAGGCGCTCGTGCCGTACGCCGTTTCCTCCATTACCGAGATGGGTAAGGAACTGCTCTATCTGCCCGCGTCGCTGGCGCATAACATCGCCGAGGGCGGCGCCTGCTTTGCCGCGGCGGTGAAAACCAAGGAGGAAAACACCCGCGCGACGGCAATTTCGGCGGGCATTTCGGCGATCTTCGGCATCACGGAACCGGCGCTGTACGGAATTACCCTGCAAAATAAGCGGGCGCTCAGCTCGGTCATCATCGGTAGTGGCGTCGGCGGACTGTTCATCGGTCTGACCGCCGTGGAATCGTACGTCGCGGTCGGTCCCGGTATCGCCAGCCTGACGGCGTTCATCAGCGAGACCCTGCCGCGCAATATCATCTACGCCATGATCGGCGCGCTGATCGCTTTTGCCGGGGCTTTCGTGTCGGGACTGTTTTTGTACCGCGACATGACCGAGCCGGAGGTGGAGGCGGCGAACCCCGAGCTGCACGCGGAGATTCTGAGCGCTCCGCTGAGCGGCAAGGTGATCGCCCTGCACGACGTCAAGGATGAAACGTTCGCGCAGGGAATCCTTGGCGACGGCATCGCCATCCTGCCCGAGACCGGGGAGGTGCGTGCGCCTGCCAACGCCCGCGTGGAGACGGTCTTCGACTCCAAACACGCCATCACGCTGCAGACCGAGAACGGCGCACAGCTTCTGATCCACGTGGGGCTGGAGACCGTGCGCCTGGGCGGAAAATATTTTGACGTCAAGGTCAAGGACGGCGACCATGTGGAGGTGGGAGATGTGCTTCTGACCTTCGACATCGACGCCATCCGCCGCGCCGGGTACGACCTGACCACGCCTTTGATCGTCAGCAATGCCGGCGAATACCTGCTCACCCCGATGGGACGCCCCGAGGTCAAATCCGGCGACCCGCTTCTGAATCTGACGCCCGCATCGGCGGCACAGACGGGAAGCGAGCAAACGGTGGGCGCGCAGGGATGACCGCGCAGGGATGACCGTGCAGGGATTGCGCACGTGAGAGACATCCGTAAAATCAGGCAGGAGGTACCCATGGGATTTCGCAAGGATTTTTTCTGGGGCGGCGCGCTTGCCGCCAATCAGGTCGAGGGGGCTTGGCGCGAGGGCGGCAAGGGGATGTCGGTTGCCGACGTCGCCATGTACGACCCCACGGTAGATGTAAAAGATTATAAGAAAACGACCGGGGTGGACAGCGAGCGGGTCGCCCGCGCCATGGAGGACATGGGGACGACGCGCTATCCCAAGCGGCACGGCATTGATTTTTACCACCATTACCGGGAGGACCTGGCACTGCTCGCCGGGATGGGGTTCCGCATGCTGCGGGTGTCCATCGCGTGGACGCGGCTGTACCCGACGGGCGAGGAGGAAGAGCCGTGCGCGGCGGGACTGGCGTTTTACGACGGGCTGTTTGACGAAATGCGGCGGCTGGGAATCGAGCCGATGGTGACGCTGTCGCACTACGAAATGCCGCTTGCCTTGGCGATGAAGTACAACGGCTGGTGCGATCGCCGCGTCGTGGCGTGCTTTGTGCGCTTTTGCCGCACCTGCTTTCTGCACTTCGGCGACCGCGTCAAATGGTGGCTGGGCTTCAATGAGATCGACAGCATTTTCCGGCATCCGTTCACCAGCGCGGGAATTTTGACCGAGCGGTGCCCGGGCGACGGGCAGGCGGCACTGATTCAGGCGATGCACCATCAGTTCGTGGCGAGTGCCCTGATTACAAGGGATTGCCACGCATTGGTCAAGGACGGCAGGATGGGGTGCATGCTGACCATGCTCACCACCTACCCACGCACGTGCGACCCCGCCGATATTGAGGCGGCGTGGCAGAAGAATCGGGAGAACCTTCTGTTCACCGATGTGCTTTTGCGTGGCGCCTACCCGCCGCTGTCGTGGTGCGCGTGGGAGCGCGCGGGAATCGCTCCGGAGATGCAACCGGAGGACGCAGAACTGCTGAGCAGTCACACCGCGGATTTTCTGTCGTTCAGCTATTATATGTCGCTGTGCGCGACGGCACATCCCGAAAAATACGAATTGACGGGGGGCAATACCATCCTCGGGGTGAAGAACCCGTACCTGGAAAGCTCGGCGTGGGGGTGGCAGATCGACCCGCTCGGTCTGAAGATTTCGCTCCTCGCGCTGTACGACCGCTACAATGTGCCGCTGTTTGTGGTCGAGAACGGGCTGGGGTGCCGGGACACCATTGACGCGGACGGGAAGATTCATGACGACTACCGGGTGGCGTATCTGCGCGAGCACATCCGCGCCATGCGGGAAGCGGTGGACGAGGGCGTTGAGCTTCTCGGCTATACCGCGTGGGCGCCGATTGATCTGGTCAGTGCGGGGACATCGCAGATGTCCAAACGCTACGGCTTTATTTACGTTGATCTGGACGACGAGGGGCAGGGGACACTGCGCCGGATGAAAAAGGATTCGTATGATTGGTACCGCGGCGTGATCGAGAGCAACGGTGAGCGGCTGTGACAGGCGCCCGCTGCACAAAAAGAAGACAGGAGAAATAAGAAATGAAAAAATTCCAATATACACTGCGCGACCCGCTGGGGTTACATGCGCGCCCCGCCGGACTGCTGGTCAAGGAGGCGCAGAAGTTCCAAAGTGAGATCACCCTGACGGCTCTGCCGGCAGGGAAGTCCGCCTCCGCCAAAAAACTGCTCGCGGTCATGGGACTTGGCGTCAAGGGCGGCGACACCGTGGAGGTCAGCACTGTTGGTGCGGACGAGGCGCGGGCGGGCGAGGAACTGCTCCGCTGGATGGAGGAAAACCTCTGAGCGACGACCGGGTGCGCCAAGTGTGCTCCGGCGCGACCCGCTTGAAATACGGTCCCCCGCGCGGTGCAAAAGCATGCGTGCGGGGGGGCTTTTTTGCGACGGATGGTGCCTTGCTGCGCTCCTTTCTGCGACGGCGGCTGTGCGGATGGTTTTCCGCAGCGCGTAGTTTTCCCCTTGGGGGCGGTTGCCCGTGGCGCGAAAGTGCGGGAAAAATCCGCGACGCTCCCTGTGGGGACGCAAAAAGTCTTGACAAATCAGCCGTCCTGTGGTATCATCCGGAGTGAATAAAGATATCGCGCCCGGGGGGCGCGGACCGGAGGAAACTTTGATGGATTCGGAATTGTACCGCTATTTTATTCTTGACCGCGCGCATCGGGCGCTCCGCCGCGACCTGACATGTGAGTTGGCAGAGGAGTATGCCGCGCTCGGACTTTGCCCGGAGGAGCGCATGACGCGCCGCTTCGAGCTACTGGCGGCGGAGGAAGAACCGCACATTCAGCCCTTTGAAAAGATCGTCCTGCTTCGCACCATCCGAAAGCAGCCGGAGATTTTCACCGCGGCGGAGTGGGAGGAGATCCGGAGGACGCATTACATCCATGAGCTTGGCTACGTCTCAAACCTCTCGCCGGATTACGGACGGTTGATCGGATCGGGACTGCTCGTCGCGCGGGAGAGCGCCGATTCCTACGGGCGGCGCACCATTGATGCGCTGATCGGGCTGTGCGACCGCTACCGGGCGCTCGCCGCGGCGCAGGGGCGGGAGGACCTCGTCGAGGTGCTCGGGCAGGTTCCGCGATACGGCGCGAGAAATTTCCGCGAGGCGTTGCAGATGTTCCGTATCCTCCACTATGCCCTGTGGCTGGAGGGCGACTATCACAACACGGTCGGAAGATTCGATCAGTATATGTTCCCGTATTTCAAGCGGGACATGGACGCGGGCGTGTACAATGAGGAGACTGCGCTGGCGCTTCTGGAGGATTTCTTTGTCTCTTTCAATAAGGACAGCGACCTGTACGTCGGTGTTCAGCAGGGCGACAACGGACAGAGCATGGTGCTCGGCGGACGGTGCGCGGACGGGAGCGAGGGCTTCAACGAGCTGTCGGCGCTCTGCCTGCGGGCGAGCAGAGACCTGCGTCTGATCGACCCCAAGATCAACCTGCGTGTCAGCGGGAAAACGCCGCCGGAGGTCTACGAGGCGGGAACGGAGCTGACGCGGGTGGGACTGGGATTTCCTCAGTATTCCAACGACGACGTGGTGATTCCGGGGCTGGAACGCCTCGGCTACGAGCGGAGCGATGCGGAAAACTACGTGGTCGCCGCCTGCTGGGAGTTTATCATTCCCGGCGTGGGCAACGACGTTGCCAATATCGGCGCGGTGAATTTCCCCGGCATCGTGGACGGGGTTCTGCGCCGTGATCTGCCGCGCGGCGTTCCGTATGACACTCTGCTCTCCGACGTCAGGGACGCCATTGTCGCGGAGTGCGACCGCATCACGGCGGGCGTGCGGGAAGTCTGGTTCATTCCGTCGCCGTTCCTCGATCTGCTTCGGGACGGCAAAAAATACAACAACTTCGGTCTGCACGGCTGTGGAATCGCCTCCGCCGCCGATGCGCTGGCGGCAGTCCGGGAATACGTATACGAAAAGAAAACGGTCACGGCGTCCCGTCTGATTGCGGCGCTCGATACCGACTATCGCGACGACCCGGAGCTGCTCCATCTGCTTCGCTTCGAGGCGCCCAAGATGGGCATGGACGACGACCGCGCCGACTGCCTCGGAACCTTTCTTCTCGACGCGTTTGCCGACGCGCTGGAGGGCAAGAAAAACTGCCGCGGCGGGGTCTGGCGCGCCGGGACGGGCACGGCGATGTACTACCTTTGGTATGCGCGGGAGCTCGGCGCCACGGCGGACGGCAGACGCGCCGGCGAGCCGTTCGGAACCAACTTCTCCCCCAGCCTGTTCGCACAGGTACCGGGACCGCTCGCCGACATTCGCTCCTTCACCAAACAGCATCTGACGCGCACCATCAACGGCGGTCCGCTCACGCTGGAGTTTGCCGCCGGCATCTTCTCAACGCCGGAGAATTGCCGCAAGGTCGCCATGCTGGTCAAGTATTTCATCGACCGCGGCGGGCATCAGCTCCAGCTCAACGCCGTGGACCTGCAAGCACTGCGGGACGCACAGCTTCACCCCGAAAATCACCGCCAGCTCGTTGTGCGCATCTGGGGATGGTCGGCGTATTTTGTGGAGCTGGACCGGGAATTTCAGGATCATGTGATCGCAAGACAGGAGTATACCGTCTGAGCGGAGGTGGAGACATGGAGGCAATTGCCGAAAAAACGGCAGGGGCGACAGGGACGACAGAGGGAGCAGAGGGAACGGAGACGGCAGGCTCCCGTACGCGGGAGGGAATCATTTTTGACCTCAAAGAATTTGCCCTGAACGATGGGAAGGGCATCCGGACGACCGTGTTCTTCAAGGGTTGCCCGCTCCGCTGTCAGTGGTGTCATAACCCGGAGGGGCTGTCCCCGCACCGGGAGCTGTACCTGCGTCGGAACGGATGCACCGGGTGCGGTCTGTGCCGTAAGCCGTGTACGCACCCCGATTGCCGGGGACTGGGACGTTGCCTGCACGTCTGTCCCCAAAACCTGGTCCGCGCTGTCGGGGAGACGTGGGATGTCGAACGTCTCGCCGCACGCCTGTTGCGGGATGCGGACATTTACCGCCGGACAAACGGCGGCGTTACCTTCTCCGGCGGAGAGCCACTGCTTCAGTGGCGTTTCGCCTGCGCGCTTGCCGATCGGCTCCGCGGGGCGGTGCACAGAACGCTGGAAACGTGCGGGTACGCCTCCGGTGAGGCGTTCGCGGCGCTGGCGGAACGGTGCGATTTCATTTATATGGACCTTAAGCTCATGGACGGGGCGGCGCATAAAAAGTACACCGGGGTGGACAATGACGTGATCCTGCGCAACGCGCGGTGGCTGCGGAAAAGCGGCATCCCGCACGCCTTCCGGACACCGTGCGTCCCCGGCGTCACCGACACGCGGGAGAACCTGGACGCCATCGCCGCCTTTGTCGGCGGAGACGCATGGGAGTTTTTGCCGTACAACACCCTCGCCCCCGCAAAATATGCCGCGGTCGGGCGCACCTTTTCTTATGTGCCGCCGACGCCCGCGCGTGAGAGTGCCCCGGACACGGGCGACGTCGGGCAGGGCACAACCAACAGTTGATGGCACTATCGCTGTGCCCTATTGACAAATAAAGCGGGGTATGGTATCATGAATATGGTGAATGTCACCGTTTCTGCGAGACGGCAGACACATCCGAAAACATGAAACAAGGAGACAGCATTGATGAAAAGAACCAAAGACCCGCTGGCGCGCTATTTCTCTCAGAAGAGTTGGTCAACCCCGGAGTGGATTTGCCTTGGTATCATGGCACTGTTGGTGGTTATCTGGATCATCGGAACCGCCGCCGACTGGTATATGAATTACCTCGTGTTTCCGCCACTGGCGGTTGCGCTTGCCGCCATGATCGTGCTGAAGACCGGCAAGGTCGGCGACGCGGAAATGGAACGCACCCTGCAAAAATGGGTGGCTGAGACGTTGCCGGAGGAAGAGAACGCCTCGACCGTCGCCGCGTATGATCTGTGTGGCGCCCCCGTGCGCAAGGGCGGGGACGGCAAGGTGCGCAGTCCCGCGTACGTCACTTCCCACTTTGGGAAGATCGGCGAGGTGACGCGGCTGACCGTGCGGCGCTTCGATCTGCCGACGCACAACGTGGCGGAGAGCGTGTACGACCTCGCCCCGGAGGACATCGTTGTCCTGCGTGAGCGGGTGCTTCCGGTGCCCGGCGGCAGAAAAACCGTGGGACAGCTTGTGTGCGAAGGAAAGGGACTGAGCATCCCCGTCGTGCCGGACGATCTGGAAACGACCACGCTGATCGAAAAATTCTGCCAACTGAAAAGAGAGACTGTGACGGACTGACGGCAGGAGCCATGCCGCACCGTCTGCACAAAAACGGGGATGTAAAAACTCATTTTGAGTTATTACATCCCCGTCGCCATTCTGCCGCCGATAACATTTGATCTTTGAAAACAGCAAAAGCGACCGGAATCGTCCAAAAATGCACAATCCCGACCGCCATAGCCCGGGGGCTGTCGAGGCAAGCGTGGTGTCGCGCTCAGGCGATACCTCGCTTGCCTCAAAACATTGAGTTTTTTAACAGTGATCTGGCAGGGTCACACCTCCACGCCTGCCGCCCTTGCGAGCGTGGCGCGGTGCTGTGCCATGACCAGCTTGTAGTAAATCCCGCGCTTTTCCAGAAGCTCGGCGTGGGTACCGAATTCGGCGACGCGTCCGTGGTCGAGAACCAGCAATTTGTCCGCGCCCCGCAGAGTGGAGAGGCGGTGCGCGATTGCAAAGGTCGTGCGCCCCTCGGTGACTTTGGAGATCGCGTCCTGAATAAGCTTTTCCGTCTCGGTGTCCAGAGCCGCGGTTGCCTCGTCCAGAATGAGGATGTGCGGGTTATGGATGAGCGCGCGGGCGATGGCAATACGCTGACGCTCGCCGCCCGACAGCGAGAAGCCCTTTTCGCCCACGATGGTGTTGTAGCCCTCGGGGAGCGACATGATGAAGTCATGCGCGTTCGCCATGCGCGCCGCGGCGATGACCTCCTCGTTGGTGGCGTACGGCTTGGCGTAGCGGATGTTGTCGCGCACCGAGCCGGAGAACAGATGCGTCTCCTGGAGCACCACGCCGATCTGTGAGCGCAGGGCGTTTTGCGAGATGTCCTTGATGTTCACGTGGTCGATGACAATGGAGCCTTCTGTCACGTCGTACAGTCGCATCAGGAGGTTGATCAGCGTGGTCTTTCCGCAGCCGGAGTGCCCAACAACGCCGATCATCTCACCGTGGCGGATGTGGACGTCCACGTCCTTGAGCACGGGGTTGTAGCTGTCGTAGCCGAACGTGACGTGGTTGATGTCCACGTCTCCCTCAATGCGGATGTCAATGGGCAGGGCAATATCGCTGACCTCGGGCTGCTCTTCCAGAATTTCAAGCACCTTGGAGAGCGAGGTAATAAAGGTTGAAATGTTACGCGGGATGGAGGTAATCTGCAAAAGCGGCTCGTAGGCGATGCCGGCGTAGGCGTTGAACTGGTTGAGTGTACCCATGTCGAGCGTACCCCGGAAAATCCAGATGTTTCCGTACAGGCAGATCAGGTAGTTTCCGAAATGAAGCAGAAAACCGATCAGCGGGAATACCGTGTCGAACAGCTTGGCGTTGGATTCATCCTGCCGTGCCTGGTTGCCGGTGTCGCGTTCAAAGTCGTCGATCGCCTTCTGCTCGTTGCCGTACGCCTTGACGACGCGGATGCCGTTGAGCACGTCCTGAAGTCCGCGCGAGGTGCGCTGACCCAAAATCCACGCACGGATGTTCCGGCGTTGCATGGTGCTGCGGAAGCGAAGCACGAGGAACATCGCCAGCGGCACGGGGATGAAGATGAACAGGCACATGAGGGGCGAGAGCCAGATCAGAAGAACGAGTGCCAGGACAAAGGAAAACGCCTGAGCGAAGTAAGTCGGGAGAAGATTGGTGACAAAATTCTGCACGACCGCAACGTCGTTGTTGATCCGGGACATCAGGTCGCCGGTGGACTTATTCTGAATGGAGGACATGGACAGCGCCTGAATCTTCTCGAACAGCAGCGCGCGCATCATGCGGGTAAAGCGGTTACCGGAGACAGCGGCGAGCCGGGACTGCACGACGCCGACGGCGCGGTGAACGAGGTCCATCGTGATGATCGCCAGGACGATGACGAGAAATTGCAGATTCCGCTCGCCGATGTGGTCCCGCAGGAAGGTGATGATCGCGCTGGGCCGGACATGCTCGGGCGGGAAGATGTAGTAGTTGATGGCGATTTTCTGAACGACCGGGACGATGAAGCGAAACGCGACCGAAATCATCGCCGCGAGGAGCGGGAAGAGCATCATCAGTCGGAGCCCGCGGGTCATGCCCCACAGCTTTTTGTAAATTTCCTTTTTACTCTGACAGAACGGGCAGATCTTGGTGTGTGCGACGAACGGTCTGCCGCACTTGGGGCAGAAGCGTTCCGGCTCGTTGCTGGTGAGGATGCGTGCCTTGCCGCCGCACAGCTCGTCACACGCCGTGACCAGCACGGAGTAGCGCGGCAGGTTACGCCCGGAGATGAACAGGCACAGAAGCGTGGAGGCGCCGCGGACCTTGGCGAAGAATCCGCACGCACCGTAAAAGGTCTCAACGGAAAAGTCGCTCATCTCGCGCATGTGCCAGTGCGCCAGAATCTCACCGTTCAGAATCCGGAAAACGCTCCGGTCGGTAATGACCATAAAGCCGCTGACGCGCTTTTCGTTTTCGAAATCGTACGGGACGCAGTACATTCGCTTTTCCCCGGCTTCCAGGACGGCGACCAGCGCCGCCTCGTCCCCGGCGGGGAGATCGTACATCAGTTTCATGCGGATACCTCCACATTTACATGTAGATCTCGATTTTCCGGAAGCTGGCTTTGTCCAGCTTGTCGGGATCGGGGATCTCAAAGCAGTTGCCGTCGATGTCGTGCATGAAGACACGACCGTCCTCCAGCGTCCGGATGTTGGAGGAGACGTTGGTCATGACAAAGCCGACCTTGCCTGCGCTGGTTTCGGCGGTCCAGTAATAGTAGCCGAATTTTTCCTTGACGGACAGAATACGTTGGATTACGGGGGTAAAGTAGCGGCGGCTCAGCTCCTCGCGTAGCAGCGCCTGCGTCGCCTCATCAAAGTCGCTCATGCGACGGATGAAGCCGATCTCCTTGCCCTTGCCCTTGTCCTTGGTGTCCGGTTCCTTGATGGAAATGTACTCCTCCGGCTCGGTGATGGGAAAGGCGCGGACGGGAATGACGCGCTCGAACGATTCGGTCTCGCTGTCGGAATTTTTGAGAGTCAGGCAGATCAGCCCACCCTCACTGCGCCCGAATGTCGCGTTCTGCGGCGTCAGCGGAACGGAGACCCGCGTGTCAAAGAGAAGCTCGTCGTCCTCCTTTTTCCGGAGCGCTTGTTTCTGATTTTCATCTTTATTCTGAATGGAAGCCATATCTGTAACCATAGCTTTCGCGGGGGGCGAAAGCAACCTTTCTCCGCCATGGCGTGTGCGCGCGGCGGCGTACATGTTGTGCGTCAAAGCCCCTGCATGACCTGTTGCATCTGCTCGTTTTGCAGGGTGTAGAGCTTGTAGTAACAGCCCTTCTTTTCCATGAGCTGCTCGGCGGTGCCGATCTCGGCGACCTCGCCGTTTTCGATCGCCATCAGATAATTGCAGTCCTTGAGCGTGGAAAGACGGTGCGCAATGGAAATGGTCGTACGCCCGACAATGAGCTTTTCGATTGCCTCACTGATCTGCCGCTCGGTTTCGGTGTCCATCGCCGCGGTCGCCTCGTCCAGAATCAGAATGGAGGGCGAGAGGAGCAGCGCCCGCGCGATTGAAATGCGCTGGCGTTCGCCACCCGACAGCGAGCGGTTGCCGATGCCGACCATGGTCTCATACCCCTCGGGCAGATTCATGATGAAATCATGCGCGTTGGCGGCGCGGGCGGCGGCGACGACCTCCTCGGGCGTGGCGTCGGGGCGGGCATAGCGGATGTTGTCCGCAATGGTGCCGCCGAACAGGAAAATTTCCTGCGAGACCACCGCGATGTTGCGGCGAAGCGACGCGATGCTGATGTTTTTGATGGGGTGCTCGTCGATCTCAATGGTGCCGCTCACGCAATCGTACATGCGGGTGATGAGGTTGGCGACGGTGCTCTTTCCCGAGCCGGTGTGCCCGACGATGCCCACGTGGTCGCCCGGATGAATCTCAAAGGAAACGTTCTTGAGAATGGGGCGGTTGGGGTTGTAGTGAAAGCACACATTTTCAAATTTGATGTGCCCCCGGAGCGTCGGGAGCGTGACCGCGTCCGGCGCGTCGGTGATCTCGGGAACCTGGTCGAGCGTTTCAAACATGCGGACCGCGCTGTTGAGCGTGTCAGTCATGATGTTGGTGAACTGGGTGAAGAAGTTGAGCGGGGCGAAAATCATGGTGGTGTAGCTGAGGTAGGCGATGAGCTGACCGTAGGTCATTGTGCGGTTCATGACCTCAAAGCCGCCGAATCCCCAGATTGCCTGCGAGGAGATACCGATCAGTAGACCGATGACGGGGAAGATGCTCAGAGCGATCAGGTTGCTCTTCAGATTTGCCTGATACAGCCCGGTGGCGTACCGATAAAAGCGGTGCGTCTCGTCGGTCTCCTTTGCGAACGCCTTGACGACGCGGATGCCGCCCAGCGAGTCTCCCAGCATGACGTTGAGTGAGTGGGAGCGCCGCCATTGACGGTTGAACGAGCGCCACAGCCGCGGCAACATGAACTTGAAGATGCACACGATCAGCGGCACGGGGATAAAGACGATGAGCGTCAGCTTCCAGTTGATCGAAAAGAGGAAGATGGTGACGCCGATGAACTCCAGAACGTTGATGAACAGGTTGGGCACGCCGTCGATGTAGAACGAGCGCACGCGCGCGGCGTCGTAGTTGACGCGGTTGATGAGTCCGCCGGTGCTGTTCTTGTTGAAGAAGGACAGGGACATCTTCTGCATGGCGCGGAAAAGGTCGTTCTTCATGTTGGTCGTGACGTGCGTGGACATGTAGGCGTTGGCGCGGTTCTGCACGATGCTCGCGCCGAGCGAGACCAGCGCCAGAGCGAGCAGAACGCCCACGGAAACGTAAATGTACCGGATTTCGTGGAACTTACCCGTGACCTGCCGCTCGGTGTCTGCGATCGTCAGCCCGCGTTCGCTCAGCTCCTCCTCCGTGAGGTTGACCGTCACCCCGTCCTCGCCCGTGTAGGCATAGGTCGGCTGGGTGATGACCTGGTCGAAGATGACCTGACCGTTGAGCATGGGCGAGATCAGCGCGATCAGCGCCGAGAGCGTCATGCAGGCGATGACCGTGAAAAGGGACAGCCGGAAATCGCGGAAATACCCGATCATGCGGCGGAACGTTCCTTTTTTCTTCATGCAGTGCTCGCAGATACGGCGGTTCTGATCGGGGTAGATCGTGCCGCACTTGGGACAGCGGGCGTTGAACTGCTCGAAGATGGGGTCGTCCTCCCCGACAACCTGACCGTCCATGACACGTTCCCAGATGTTGACAAAGGCAGTCAGCTTGCGCTTGCAGGCGTTGGTCGTCTGTGCAATGACGATGGTTTCCCCGCCACGGCGATAATCGGTCAGCGCCGCGTGCCAGTCCGCCTCCGCCTCAAAGTCGTCCCGACGCGGCATCGGTGGGGTGCCCTCGGGGTAGAGGCGCGCGAGCAGACGGGTCGTCGTGGTGAAATCGTCGGTGTAGGGTTCGTTCAGAACGGTTGCGTTGTATATATCAATGTTCGGATCGGCGCCGCAGACGCGGATGAGGCGCTTGCCTGCGCTGTCCAAAATAATCCATGTTTCTCCGAAATTGCCATCGGTGTTCAGATCCAACCGTACAGCGACGGTCAGATCCTCCGGGTGGATGCCACGCTCCCGCAGGGCGGTGCATACAGGGTCCGGCAGGGTGTCGAGTGGTAACATACGATTCGGTCACTTCCTTTCTTTTTCCCCAAAGGTGGGCAAAGGAACGAAGAGGCTTATTCGGAATGATGCGGGGGGAGCGCGCTCCGCCCCGGGAAAGAAAGCTTTCTTTCCTTTGCATAACGGACAGAATACGACAAAAAGCGTCGTGTTCCCCAATACTATACCATAGATTTCACAAAAAGCAACCCCTTTTTCAAAATTTTTTTGAAAAATATTCACGTCTCGGAAAAATGTGCTTTTCGTCTGGAGTGGAGAATAAAAAAGGTCCCCCGCACCCGCCGGAGCGAGCGTGGGGGAGGGAGGGGCGACGTGCGTCAGAGCGCCTGTTCGACGTCGCGCTTGGCGCAGATGACGTTCAGATTGCCGTTGCGACAGCGGATGTCGTCCAGAAACGCCTTGGGAACGCCGTCGTCGCGCAGGGTCACGCGGTAGTGAAGCTCGTAGAGCGTGCCCATGTTGGATGTCCGGACCTTTTCCAGCACGGCTTCGCGGCAGTAGCGCGCGAAGAGATCGTCAAACAGCCCGTCGTAGTCCATGTCCTCCGGGATGGTGATCTTCAGCATGCGCTCGCACTCCTCCCGGCTGCCGAAGTGCAAAGCCGCGAGCAGGAACTGGACGGCGGCGACAATAACGAAGAACAGCGCGGCGAGCGCGACGTATCCCATGCCGGTGGCAAGACCGATCGCCATGCAGATAAAGATGGAGCCGATCTCCCGGGCGTTTCCGGGGGCGGAGCGGAACCGTATCAGACTGAAGGCGCCCGCGACTGCCACACCCGCGCCGATGTTGCCGTTCACCAGGAAAATAATGATCTGCACGATGGCGGGGAGAATGGCGAGCGTGACCGCAAACGAGGGAGAGGTGCGGTTTTTGTACATGTGGAGCAGAGCTGCGGCGACGCCGAGCACAAGCGAGACAGCGGTGCAGATCAGAAAGGCAGACAGAGTGGTCTCTGTGCCGAGAATGGAATTAAGCACTGGTTTGTGCCTCCTTTATGTCAGAATAGGGAAGAGTGCGCTCGCCCTGTCCGTGGACGACGGCGCGGTAGAACGCGCCGAATTTGGAGAAAGACGTCGGGCGGATCTCCAGCTCAGAGAGCAGACGGGCGAGTCGGAGCGGGCAGACGCCTGGGATTTTGAGCTCCATGAGGATGCGGTCGTCCGGGAGGAGCGGGTAACCGTACGCTCCCGCGCGCAGGTCGAGCGCGTCGGTGCGATAGCGCAGATTGGTGTCAAAGGTCACGCGCAGATCGGGGGCGTTCCGTCCGACCAGCGAGCGGCGGTCGTAGCCGATGAACACGCGCGGACGGGGACGGTACAAGCCGCAGAAGTAGCGGATTTCACGGGAAATCTGTCCGTCGGGCAGAGCGGGAGCGCCGGGGAGGAGCAGGGTGTTCGCCTGCCCCGCCGGGAGGGATACCCGCCGTTTGTAGACCACGCCGTCGTATTTCTTTTTCAGCTCTGCGAACACGGTGTCGGCGTTGCCCGGCATGCCGTACGCGCGGAGTCGCAGCTTTTGTTTGTAGATGGGTTTTTCGATCGAGGCGCGTATGAGATACCAGTCCTCGGTGTCATAATAAATGTTGCCGATGGCGCTGTATTCATACTCATCGGGTTGCATATGCGGCGAGAGCGCGTCGGTCAGGGTGCGGTACTGCATCGGCGTGAGAAAATATTTCATTTCGTACCGACGGAAGCAGTATTGTGTTGCTTTTGCCATGGTGGTGTCCTCCTTGTCTGAGAACAGTGTAGCGCACCAAGCTAAAATCAACTTAAAAGTCAAAAAAAATCATTTTTTACTCTTGACAAACGGGATTTTGTATGGTAATGTTATAATAGGTGAAAGTTGGCTTTGCTTGAAATTTGCCAATGATTCCCGAGAATGGTGAAGGTGAAGGAGCTTTGACTAAATGGAGGATTCCGCGAAAATTTTGTCTGTGCAGGATATTTCCTGCCTCGGGCAGTGCTCCAATACGGTGATGTTGCCACTGCTCTCCGCCGCGGGACTGGAAACGGTCGTTCTGCCGACGGCACTGCTGTCCACGCATACCGGCGGGTTCCGGGGCTTTACCTTTCTGGACCTGACGGAGGAGATGGGGAAGATTCTTGCGCACTTCCGCGCGCTCGGCGTGCAGTTTGACTATCTGTGCACCGGATATTTCGGGTCGCGCGAGCAGATACAGCTTCTGGAGCGTGCGTGCGAAGAAGTGCTGGTGCCGGGCGCGCTGCGGTTCATTGACCCCGTCATGGGTGACAACGGACAGCTCTATTCCATATACGACGAGACCTATGTCTCTGCCATGCGTTCGCTGTGCCGCGATGCGGATTACATCACACCCAACCTCACGGAGGCGTGCCTGCTTGCCGGGGTTCCGTATACGGGGGAGCGATACGACCGGGCGCGCGCCGGGAGCCTCCTTGCGGCACTGCATGCGCTGGGCGCGAAAAATATTTTGCTGACGGGCGTGCGCTTTGACGACGCGACCATCGGCGTGGTCGGCATGGACGCAAAGGGCGCGACCTTTACCGCGTCCACCCCTTTTGTTGACCGTCATTTCCACGGAACGGGGGATGTCCTCGCCGGGGCGCTGTTCGGCAATCTGGCGCGCGGCGTCCCCTTTGCGCGGGCGGCGCACAGGGCGGTAACGTTCGTGTCGCACTGCATCGCAGATACCGTTCCCGTGATGGATAAACACTGGTACGGTCTGCGTTTTGAGGGGCGTCTTTGGGAGATCGCAGCGTCCCCCGATACCGAAATCTGAAAGAAGAGGATCTTTTATGTCAATGACAGAATTTTTGGGGCAGGTCGTCCAGAGTCCGATGCTGCTCGTGGCGTCCCTGCTCACACTGGGCGTCATCCTGGTCAACGGCTGGACGGACGCGCCCAATGCCATCGCGACCTGCGTGTCCACCCGCGCCATCGGCGTGCGGAAAGCTATCCTGATGGCGGCGGTGTTCAACTTCCTCGGCGTGCTGGTCATGACCTCGCTCAACGCCTCGGTCGCGATGACCATATATAATATGGTGGATTTCGGCGAGGACGCGCACGCGGCGCTCATCGCTCTCTGCGCGGCAATGGCGGCAATCGTCATCTGGGCGACCGCCGCGTGGTACTTCGGCATCCCGACCAGCGAGAGCCACGCGCTCATCGCGGGACTTTCCGGTGCGGCGGTGGCGATCCACGGCAACTTCGGCGGCATCAACGGCGGTGAGTGGGGCAAGGTGCTCTATGGGCTGGTGCTCTCCACGCTCCTCGGCTTTGCCATCGGTTTTGTCACCTCCAAGCTGATCGTGCTCCTGTTCCGCCACCGGAACCGCATGCGGTGCGACATCTTTTTTTCGCGCTCGCAGGTCGTCGGAGGCGCCGCCATGGCGTTCATGCACGGCGCGCAGGACGGGCAGAAATTCATGGCGGTCTTCCTTCTGGGCGCCGCGCTGTCGGGCGGTCAGACGCATACGATCAGCTTTGCCGTCCCCATTTGGCTGATGATTCTGTGCTCTGCCGTCATGGGTCTGGGCACCTCAATCGGCGGCTACCGTATTATCAAATCGGTGGGTATGGACATGGTCAAGCTCAAGCCCTACCAAGGCTTTGCCGCCGACTTTTCCGCGACGCTGTGCCTGCTGCTCTCCTCGCTCACGGGCATTCCCGTGAGCACGACGCATACCAAAACCACGGCAATCATGGGCGTTGGCGCGGCAAAACGCCTGAGCAACGTCAACTGGGCGGTGGTCAAGGACCTGATTCTGACGTGGGTCTTTACATTTCCGGGGTGCGGCATCCTCGGCTATCTGATGGCAAAGCTGTTCCTTGCGTTGTTTGCCTAAAACGACGATAAAAATTTCGGAGGACTGAATATGGAAAGAAAAGACAACAACTATTTCAAAATGCTGGAAGAGCAGGTCGGCTACTGTGTCCGCGCCGCCGCGCTCCTGGAGGAGATCCTCGGCAACGTGACACAGGAGAGCATCGGCGACTACTGCGAGCAGATGCACGCCCTGGAGCACCGGGCGGACGAGCTGCACCACGATATTCTCACGCGCCTGCTCGCGGAGTTTATCACGCCCATCGACCGGGAGGATATTCTCCAGCTTGTGCAGATCGTGGACGACATTACGGACGCGCTCGACGAGGTGGTCATCAATTTCTATATGTTCTGTGCCAAGCGCGTCCCGCCGCACGCGCTCGACATGTGCGCGCTGGTCAAGCGTTGCGTGGGCGCACTCCTTTCCGCCTGCGGGGAACTGCATAACTTCAAAAAACCGGGAAAGCTGCGTGGCGAGCTGATCGAGGTCAACACGGCGGAAAGCGAAGCCGACGCCTGCTACATCGAGGCGGTCCATGCACTGTTCTCGGGCGAGGCGGACGCGCGGACCCTGCTTTGCGACAAGGCGATCTACGATAATCTGGAGCAGTGCTGTGACCTGTGCGAGCACGCCGCAGACGTCATCGCCCACATCGTCATCAAAAATACCTGACGCCGCGACAGTATCCGCTTTTTTCGGAAAAATTGCAATTCTCCGCGACACTCCATTGACAAAAACGGCATGCCGTGATAGAATAGATAAAATTACAGGATCGGAGAATCAATATGGCAACTTTTATTCAGGAACCCGCACATACCTTCAACGAATATCTGCTGATCCCCGGCTATTCCTCCTCGGAATGTATCCCCGCCAACGTCAGTCTCCGGACGCCGCTTGTCCGCTTCCGCCGCGGCGAGACATCTCCGATCATGATGAATATTCCGATGGTCTCCGCCATCATGCAGTCCGTCTCGGGCGACCGCCTCGCGGTGGCGCTGGCGACGGAGGGCGGCGTGTCCTTCATCTACGGTTCGCAGAGCATCGAGGATGAGGCGGCGATGGTCAAGCGTGCCAAGGATCACAAGGCGGGGTTCGTCGTCAGCGACTCCAACATCCGCCCCGACGCCACGCTCGCCGACGTCGTCGCGCTCAAGGAAAAAACGGGACACTCCACCATGGCGGTCACGGACGACGGCAAGCCGAACGGCAAGCTGCTCGGCATCGTGACAGGGCGCGATTACCGTGTCAGCCGCATGGACCCCAATACCCCGGTCTCCTCCTTTATGACGCCGTTTGAACGGCTCATCCTCGCGCGGGAGGGAACCACCCTGAAGGTTGCCAACGATATTATCTGGGATAATAAGCTCAACTCCCTGCCCATCGTCGATGAGAACGACCACCTGTGCTACCTCGTCTTCCGCAAGGACTACGACACCCATAAGCAGAACCCCAACGAGCTGCTGGACGCCTCCAAGCGGTACGTCGTCGGCGCGGGCATCAACACGCGCGACTACGCCGAGCGCGTCCCGGCACTGATCGCGGCGGGCGCGGACGTGCTGTGCATCGACTCCTCCGAGGGCTTCTCCGAGTGGCAGAAGCGCACCATCGCATGGATCCGTGAAAATTACGGCGAGACGGTCAAGGTCGGCGCGGGCAATGTGGTGGACGCCGCGGGCTTCCGGTTCCTTGCCGATTGCGGCGCGGACTTCATCAAGGTCGGCATCGGCGGCGGCTCCATCTGTATCACGCGTGAGACCAAGGGCATTGGGCGCGGGCAGGCAACCGCGCTGATTGACGTGTGCCGCGAGCGTGACCGCTACTTTGAGGAAACGGGCATTTACGTTCCCGTCTGCTCGGACGGCGGCATCGTCTACGACCACCATATCACGCTGGCACTCGCCATGGGCGCGGACTTCGTCATGCTGGGACGCTACTTCGCCCGCTTTGACGAAAGCCCCTCCAACAAGGTCAGCATCGGCGGTACATATTATAAAGAATACTGGGGCGAAGGCTCGGCACGCGCCCGCAACTGGCAGCGCTACGATCTGGGCGGCGACAAGAAGCTGTCGTTCGAGGAGGGCGTGGACTCGTACGTCCCCTACGCCGGAAGCCTCAAGGATAACGTCGCCATGTCGCTGGCAAAGGTCAAATCCACCATGTGCAACTGCGGCGCCCTGACCATTCCGGAGCTTCAGGAGCGCGCGGTGCTGACACTGGTTTCGGCGACGAGCATCGTCGAGGGCGGCGCGCATGACGTCCTCCAGAAGGAAAAGAGCGCGCCTATCAAATAATTCGATTCGTGTGGGAAAGATTCTCCGGACGGCGTCGTCGCGGCGGTCTTTCCCACCTTTCGTAACAAGAAAAACAGATCAATCAACGGGAGAGGATCGGAAGTATGAGCGTAACGTATGAACAGATCAAACAAAATGAAGCAGTGCGTACCTATATCCGCAAGGCGGACGAATCGCTGGCGGCGCTGGGCTACACCGAGCACAGCTTTGCCCACGTGACGCGCGTGGCGGAAACGGCGGGGAAGCTCTTGGAGGACCTCGGCTACCCCGCACGCGTCGTCGAGCTTTCGCGCATCGCGGGCTATCTGCACGACATCGGCAACCTCGTCAACCGCGTCGATCACTCGCAGAGCGGGGCGGTTATCGCGTTCCGCCTGATGGACCGACTGAATTTTCCGCCCGACGAGATCGCCGAGGTCGTCACCGCCATCGGAAACCACGACGAGGGCACCGGCGTCCCCGTCAGCGCACTGGCGGCGGCACTGATTCTGGCGGATAAATCGGACGTCCGCCGCACCCGTGTGCGTAACCCCGACCCCGCCAGCTTCGACATCCATGACCGCGTCAACGATTCCGTCACCTCGGCGGAGCTGATGCTCAACGATTCCCATACCATGGTACACCTGTCGCTGACGCTGGATACCGCCCGCGGGTCGGTCATGGAATTTTTCGAAATCTTCATGAACCGCATGATTTTGTGCCGCCGCGCGGCAGAACGGCTGGGACTGCAGTTCCGCCTCAGTGTCAACGGACAGATTCTTCTCTGATACGCGTTCAGATGACCGCAAAACATTTTCATAATAATGCAATAAAAAGTTCGAAAAACTATTGACAAAGTGGCGGGAACACGTTATAATATCATCATATAACCGTACGAATGGGAGGAAATCCACTTGACGTTTTTCAATCAAACCAAGGAAGAAGTACTCGCTCACTGGGAGAGCCGCGAGGAGACCGGTCTGAACGCGGCACAGGTCGCCGAACGCACGGAGAAATTCGGCGCCAACCGCCTCCGTGAAAAAAAGAAGAAATCCATGTTCCGCCGCTTCATCGACCAGTTCAAGGATGTGATGATCCTGATTCTGATTGCGGCGGCGATTGTGTCGTTCGTCATCGCCTGCGTCGAGGGGGAGAAGGGCGGATTTTTCGAGCCGCTTCTGATCCTCGCCATCGTGATTATCAACGCGATCATGGGCGTCATGCAGGAGAGCCGCGCGGAAAAGGCGCTGGATGCGCTTCAGTCCATGTCGGCGCCGCACGCCCGCGTCATCCGTGACGGCAAGGAAACCGTGATCGCGGCGTCCGAACTGGTTCCGGGCGATATCATCCGGCTGGAGGCAGGGGATTTCGTGCCCGCCGACGCCCGCCTTCTGCGCAGTGCGGGACTGAAATGTGAGGAGTCGGCGCTGACCGGTGAATCCGTCCCGTCGGAGAAGGACGCATCTGCCGCAGTGGAGGAAAAATCGCCGCTCGGCGACCGTGTGAATATGGTGTATTCGGGGTGCAGCGTTACCTACGGAACGGCGACGGCGGTTGTGTGCGCCACGGGAATGGATACCGAAATGGGCAAGATCGCGGGACTTCTGGACAGCGCGGGCGATACGCAGACGCCGCTCCAGGCGAAGCTCGCACAGCTCGGAAAATACCTCGGCATCATCGCGCTTGCCGCGTGCGCCGTGGTCTTTGTCGTCGGACTGATTTCCGGTATTGAGGTCATGGACATTTTCATGACGGCGGTTTCGCTCGCCGTGTCCGCCATCCCCGAGGGACTTCCCGCCATCGTTACCATCGTGCTGTCCATCGGCGTTCAGCGCATGGTCAAAAAGAACGCCATCATCCGTCGCCTGCCCGCCGTGGAAACGCTCGGCAGTGCCTCGGTCATCTGCTCGGATAAGACCGGAACACTCACGCAGAACCGCATGACGCTCGTCCGCGCCTGGTGCGACGGCGGGGAGACCGAGCAGATCGGCAATGAAAACAGCGAGGCGGTTCGCCGCCTGCTTCATTACGCTACGCTGTGCTGTGACGGCGCCGTGGTCTTTTCCGAGGAGGGCGAGAAGCACATCGGCGACCCCACGGAAACGGCAATTCTCGTTGCCGCCCATAAGAACGGCATGGAAAAGGACGCGCTGAACGGAGCGTCCCCGCGCCTGGCAGAGCTGCCGTTTGACTCCGACCGCAAGCTCATGACCTCGGTCAACCGCGTGGACGGAAAGACGCTTGTTATCGTCAAGGGCGCGTTTGATGTGCTGACGTCGCGCTGTATCGCGGGCGACGTCGAGGCGGCGCGCCGCGTGTGTGAGGAAATGAGCGGAGACGCCCTGCGCGTCCTCGCGGTTGCTTATAAGGAGATCGATACCCTGCCGGAGAACCCGGATTCCGCCACGCTGGAAACCGGGCTGACCATGCTGGGTCTGCTCGGCATGATCGACCCGCCCCGTCCCGAGGCGAAGGAAGCCGTCGCGGTCTGCCGCCGCGCGGGAATCAAGCCGGTCATGATTACGGGCGACCATGTCATTACCGCCTCCGCCATCGCGCGGGAGCTGGGCATTTTGCAGGACGGCGACGAGGCGATCACGGGCGCCGAACTGGATGCCATGTCCGATGAAGAGCTGGACGGGCGCGTCGCGCACATCGCGGTGTACGCGCGGGTCTCGCCCGAGAATAAGATCCGCATCGTCAAGGCATGGCAGCGGCGCGGTGAGGTCGTCTCCATGACGGGCGACGGCGTAAACGACGCGCCCGCGCTCAAGGCTGCGGACATCGGTTGCGCCATGGGCATCACGGGAACCGACGTTGCCAAGGGCGCGGCGGATATGACGCTGACCGACGATAACTTCGCGACCATCGTGGACGCGGTGCGCGAGGGAAGAGGCATTTACGCCAACATCAAAAAGGTGGTCGGCTTCCTGCTGGGTACCAACATCGGCGAGGTGCTCTCCGTCTTCTTCACCATGCTGATCTGGCATGTGTCGCCCTGCCTGTCCATGCAGCTTTTGTGGGTCAACCTCGTCACCGACGGTCTGCCCGCCGTGGCGCTCGGTATGGAAGCCGTGGAAAAGGACGTGATGGATTACAAGCCGAAGCCCAGAAGCGAGGGACTGTTCGCGCACGGCTTCGGTCTGCGGACCATTTTGCAGGGCGTGATGTTCGGCGCGTTGACCATCGCGGCGTTCGTGATCGGTGGCGGAATCCACGAGGAAACGCTGGCTTCGGGTCGGACGCTCGCCTTCATGGTTCTCGCCTGCTCGCAGATCGTGCAGTCGTTCAATATGCGCTCGGAGCATTCGCTGTTCCGCATCGGCGTGTTCACCAACCGCACGCTCAACCGCGCCGCGCTCGTCTCGCTCGCACTCATGGCGCTGGTCATGTTCACACCGCTCCGTATCCCGTTCGGACTGGAAATCCTGCCGTGGTATCTGTATGCCGCGGGCGTGGGACTTTGCCTCGTTCCGGTCGTGGTCATGGAGTGCTCCAAGGCGTTCGGACTGATCCGACATCACCACTGATTGTTTTGCATTTTCCGGGAATCCTCGCGGTTCCCGGAATTTTTTTGCCTTTTTTGAATTACCTATTGACAAGGTAGGCAATCGGTGGTATAATGCCTATGAAATCAGTAGGCAATACGCCAATGGCAATCCAAAGGAGAGACTCTTATGGCACACATTTATCAGTCAGCCGACGAAATGATCGGCAAAACACCGCTGCTCCGCCTGACACACCTGGAAAAGGAGTTCGGCTTGCAGGCGACGCTTCTCGGCAAGGTGGAGGGGCTGAACCCCGCCGGCTCGGTCAAGGACCGTGTCGCGCGCGCTATGCTCGATGAGGCAGAGCGGACGGGAAAGCTCAACGCACATTCGACGATCATCGAACCGACCAGCGGAAATACGGGCATCGGGCTGTGCTCGGTTGCCGCCGCGCGCGGCTACCGCGTCATCATCGTCATGCCGGAAACCATGTCGGTGGAACGCCGTCAACTCATGAAAGCGTACGGCGCGGAGCTGGTGCTTTCCGACGGCGCGAAGGGCATGAAGGGCGCGATCGAGAAGGCGAACGAGCTGGCGGCGCAGATTCCGGACAGCTTCATTCCCGGGCAGTTCGTCAACCCCGCCAACCCGATGGCGCATTACACCACGACCGGACCGGAAATCTGGGAGGACACCGACGGCAAGGTCGATGTGTTCGTTGCGGGGGTCGGCACGGGCGGCACCATTACCGGCGTTGGCAGATACCTCAAGGAAAAGAACCCCGCTGTCCGCGTGGTCGCGGTGGAGCCTGCCACGTCAGCGGTGCTTTCCACGGGCGTCGCGGGATCGCATAAGATTCAGGGCATCGGCGCGGGATTTGTCCCCGAGGTGCTGGATACGCACATTTACGATGAAATTATTCCCGTGGGCAACGAGGACGCATTCGCCACGGGCAAGCTGATCGGCAGACGTGAGGGAATCCTGGTCGGAATTTCGGCGGGCGCGGCGACCTTTGCCGCAATTCAGGTGGCAAAACGCCCCGAAAACGCGGGAAAGACGATCGTGGTGCTCCTGCCGGACACGGGCGACCGTTACCTGTCCACGCCGCTGTTCGGCGATTGAGACGATTGAAAACGATTGGAACGATCAAAGCGATTGAAGATGACGCGAAAGGAGAAGATGAAATGAACGTATACGCGGATAACGCGGCGACGACCAAGTGTAGCCGCGAGGCGATGGATGCCATGGTGTCCTGTATGGAGAACGTCTGGGGCAACCCGTCCAGCCTTCATTCGGTAGGGCAGAGAGCCAAGGAAGCGCTGGAGGAGGCGCGGGAGAAGATCGCCGCGTGTCTGGGCTGTTCGGCACGGGAGATCTACTTCACGTCGGGCGGAAGCGAGGCGGATAATCAGGCGATTCTATCCGCCGCGGCGGTGGGAGAGAAAAAAGGCAAAAAGCACATCATCTCCACCGCGTTTGAGCATCACGCCGTCCTGCACACGCTGGAAAAGCTGAAAAAGCAGGGCTTTGAGATTGAGCTTCTGGACGTTCATTCCCACGGAAACATCACGGCGGAGGAGGTGGCGAACGCCATCCGCGAGGACACCTGCCTTGTCACGACCATGTACGCCAATAACGAGATCGGCTCGGTGCTTCCCATCGCCGAGATCGGAGCGGTGTGCCGCGCGCGGGGCGTGTGCTTCCATACCGACGCAGTGCAGGCGGCAGGACACCTGCCGATCGACGTCGGTGCGCAGAACATCGACATGCTCTCGCTCTCTGCGCATAAGTTCCACGGTCCCAAGGGCGTCGGCGTCCTGTACGCCCGTCGCGGCATCCTGCTGACCCCCCTGATCGAGGGCGGCGCACAGGAGCGCGGAAAACGGGCGGGAACGGAAAATGTCCCCGCAATCGTCGGCATGGCGACGGCGCTGTGCCGCGCGTGCGAGAACATGGAGGCGAACCGCGTCAAGCTGACCGCTCTGCGCGACCGGCTCATTGCGGGACTGTCGAAGATTCCGCACGCGGCGCTCAACGGCGACCCCGTCCACCGTCTGCCCGGCAACGTGAGCTTTTGCTTTGAGGGCATCGAGGGCGAGAGCCTCCTGCTTCTCCTGGACGATAAGGGCATCAGTGCCTCGTCCGGCTCGGCGTGCACCTCCGGCTCACTCGATCCCAGCCACGTGCTCTTGGCGATCGGACGCCCGCACGAGGTGGCGCACGGCTCCCTGCGCCTGACCCTGAGCGGGGAAAACACCGAGGAGCAGGTAGATTATATGCTCCGCGAGATTTCGGGCGTCGTGTCGTACCTGCGGGAAATGTCCCCGCTCTGGCACGATAAGGTCGAGGGAAAACTCCCGTTTGTTCTCTGAGCCGCACATGAGCGTTCAAGCGGCAGAAAGGATGGTAAAATACAATGGCACTGTACAGTGAAAAAGTGATGGATCATTTCCGCAACCCGCGCAACGTGGGGACGATTGAGAACGCCGACGGCGTCGGTCAGGTCGGTAACCCCAAGTGCGGCGACATTATGAAGATTTACCTCAAGATCGACGACGGCATCATTACCGACGTCAAGTTCGAAACCTTCGGGTGCGGCTCCGCTATCGCGTCCTCCTCCATGGCGACCGAGCTGATTAAGGGCAAGCCGATCACCGAGGCGCTGGAGCTGACCAACAAGGCGGTTGCCGAGGCGCTCGACGGACTGCCCGCCTATAAGATGCACTGCTCGGTTCTCGCCGAGGAAGCGATCAAGGCGGCGATCAAGGACTACTACGATAAGAACGGAATCGAATACGACCATAGCCGTTTCGCATCGTGCGACGGGGACGGGGAGGCATGCTGTCCCCACTGCCACGCGTAAACGAGGGGGAGCGCGCTATGATGGTTTCCACGAGGGGGAGGTACGCTCTGCGGGTCCTTCTGGACATGGCGGAGCACACCGGGGAGGGGTATATCCCCATGAAAGACATCGCCGAACGGCAGGGGGTTTCGAAAAAGTACCTGGAGCAGATCATGCCCGCCCTGACCCGCAGCGGGCTGGTCGAGGCGGCGCACGGCGTGGGGGGAGGCTATCGCCTCACGCGCCCGCCGGAGGAATGTCGGGTCGGCGAAATCCTGCGCCTGACCGAGGGAGATTTGGCGCCGGTCGCCTGCCTGTCCCACGACGCCGCGCCGTGCGAGCGTTCCGCGTCCTGCCGGACGATCGCCATGTGGAGTCGCTTCAACGAAATGACCAACGCTTATTTTGACGGCATTACGCTCGCGGACCTGCTCCGCGCATGATGTTATTAAGAGGGGTGTTAAAAAATTTAACACTCCCTCAAATTCTGCCTTTTTCGGCGACAAAATAACGGCGTTCAGCCGTCAAGACCAATGTTGACGGGGCTGTAAAAAAACTCAGAACGAGTTTCTTTACAGCCCCTGTGCTGCGAGGGTGCGAAAGCGCAATGAGTGCTTGCGAAACCCTCTTTTTTCTTTGAATCAATAGAAGAAACGGTCGCTGTTTTCTCCGTCGGCAAAGGAGAGAACTACATTTTCAATTCCCAGAAGGAGCAGGGCGACCGCGACAACGTAGCCCGCCGCCTGCATCGTAGCCGCACTCAGCCGCGGAACCAGAAGCATCGCTACCCCCAGAAGAATCCCGAGAATGTTAATGATCAACGTAAAGTAGTAGCTGAAATTGCTCTCCGGACCGCGGAACGCCGTGGCGTGGGACAGCCGGGAGGCGCAGTGCGTGATGATCCAGAGAGAGAACAGAAGCGTCAGGAGCCACCGGGCGGCTTCGGGATAGGCGATGAGCATGATGCCGCACATGACGCTGACGATGCCGCAGATGAGTGAGATCATGGGACCGAACCCGGTGAACCGCGTGAATTTTACGTAGAAGACGATGTCTTCAATGCCGGTGATGACGGCAAAGATGCCATAGAGCGTAATGATGACAGACAGCAGCGCGTCGGGGCTGAAAAACGAGAATACGCCCAGCGCGATCAGAAAAATTCCGATGACCAGCTCAATCCAGTTTGGTCTGAGATGTCGCTTCATGCCGTCGCCCCCTCTCCGCGATTCAGGATCTCCATAAACTCACTGCCGGTGATGGTTTCCTTTTCATAAAGATACTGTGCCAGCTCGTCCAGCTTTGCGCGATGCGCGGACAAAATGCCCTTTGCCTTTTCGTGCTCTGCCTTGACCAGCGCCACCACCTTTTCGTCCACACGCTTCTGCGTGTCGGCGGAGCAGGCGAGCGAGGCGTCGCCACCCAGGTACTGGTTGGTGACAGTTTCCAGCGCCACCATGTCAAATTCATCGCTCATGCCGTAGCGGGTAATCATTGCCCGCGCCAGCTTGGTCGCCTGTTCGATGTCGTTGGATGCCCCCGTGGTAATCTCTCCGAAGACCAGCTCCTCCGCCGCGCGTCCGCCGGTGAAGGTCGCAATCTTGTTTTCAATCTCCTGCTTGGTCATGAGCACCTTGTCGCCCGTCTCCACCTGCATGGTGTAGCCCAGAGCGCCGGAGGTACGGGGAATGATGGTGATCTTCTGCACGGGCGCCGAATGGGTCTGCATGGCGGCGACCAGCGCGTGACCGATCTCGTGGTAGGCGACAACTTTCTTTTCGCTGTCGGAGAGAATGGCGTTTTTCTTCTGATACCCGGCGAGAACGACTTCAATGCTCTCCTCCAGGTCCGCCTGCGTCGCGACCGTGCGCCCGCTCCGGACGGCGCGCAACGCCGCCTCGTTGACAATGTTGGCAAGCTCCGCGCCCGAGGTGCCCGCCGCCATACGCGCGATGGTGTGGAAGTCCACGTCGGCGGCGGTCTTGATTTTCTTGGCGTGTACCTTCAGAATTGCCTCGCGTCCCGCCAGATCGGGAAGCTCTACCGGCACGCGGCGATCAAAGCGTCCGGGACGCGTCAGCGCGGGGTCAAGGGACTCCGGGCGGTTGGTCGCCGCCAGAATGATGACGCCGCCCTTTCCCTCAAAGCCGTCCATTTCGGTGAGAAGCTGGTTGAGCGTCTGCTCGCGCTCGTCGTTGCCGCCGAGCTGACCGTCCCGCTTTTTGCCGATGGCATCGATCTCGTCAATGAAAACGATGCAGGGCGCTTTTTCCTTTGCCTGCGCGAACAGGTCGCGCACCTTGGACGCACCCATGCCGACAAACATTTCGACAAATTCCGAGCCGGACATCGAGAAGAACGGAACGCCCGCCTCGCCCGCGACTGCCTTTGCCAGCATGGTTTTACCCGTCCCGGGAGGGCCGACGAGCAGAACGCCCTTAGGCATGACGGCGCCGACGTCGGCGTACTTTTTGGGGTTGTGCAGGTAATCGACGATCTCCGCCAGACTTTCCTTTGCCTCGTCCTCGCCGGCAACGTCGTCAAAGTGGATGCCGTCGGAGGAGGGAACATAGATTTTGGCATTGCTCTTACCCATGCCGAACGCCATCGCGTTCGGACCGCCCGCCTGCGACATCATCTTCCTTGCCATAAACTGCCCAAGACCGATGAAAATGAGTAGCGGGAGAAGCGTGGTCAGGAGGCGGCTGAACAGCGACGGCGTGTTGTCCACGCTTTGGAACGTCGCGCCGCTGTCGTACAGGCGCTGTGTCAGCGTCGGGTCGTCCATGGCGCCGGTGCGGTAGATGGACTTTTCCGCCTTGTCGGTGAATACGATCTGCGAGCCGGTGATCTCGACCTTGCCGATGTTCTGCTCGTCGATCATTTTCATGAACGTTCCGTAGTCTACGTCGGTGATCCGCGCGCGGGAGATCAGCGGCGTGATGACCATGTTGAAGAGAAGAACGATCAGCAGGGCGATCCCGTAGTAGTAGATCAAGGGCTTTTTGGGGGATTTGACTTCTTTCATGGCGTGTTCCTTTCTTTTGTCAGAGTACCGGGGAATATCCTGTGCGGAATGTGCGCGTGTTATGTGCCCGTGCGGATGGGTCCGACAATATCCACAATGTCCCCGATCTCGCAATGCAGGGCAAGGCAGATTTTGGCGAGCGTTTCAAGTGTGACCGACTCGCCGCGTCCCATCTTCGCAATGACGTTGGAGCTGAGCCTGGCGCGCAGTTGCAGGTCTTTTTTCTTCAGCTTCAGGTCAATGAGACGGTGCCAGAGCTTGTTGTAAGAGAACGTATAGGCGTATGCCAAGGTTGTAGCCTCCGTTTCCCGGGATAGCCCCGTGTTTTCCCCATTATATCACTCTTTTTGCTGAAATGCAAGAAAAAATCACCATTTGGCAAGATTTTTTGTCGAAAGGCAAGCGCGAGGGAAAATGTGGGGAGGGCAGGCGTCGGCGCACGCGGTGGGCTATGGTGGGCAGGGAAGCGGCGCACTGATACAAAACGGACACAACCGCGCGCCATATTGTCTGTTTACAACTGCCGGCTCCTGTGTTATAATATAAAAAACGGCATATCAGGAGATTGCAATGAAACGAACGCTGTGGAATATTACGCTGGCTTCTGTTGCCACACTGGTGGCGTACGTCGCCCTGTACGCCATCTGGGGTGCCATTCTGAGCGGACTGAACCGCCCGACGCTCGCACTTTTCCTTGTCGCCGCCATGACAACGCTCGCGTTTGGCTTTGTCCTGCTGGCGATATCCAAAATCAGAGGTTCCGTCGGGGAGCGGGAAGTGCTGGCGGACTACAAGGATGGCGCGTACACCTCGCTTTCCGACGATTTCCGGCTCGTGCTGAAGCGTGAGGCGCGGACATTGCTCGCCATAGCGGCGGTTGCGGTGTGCTGTTTCGCGCTGAATACCTTCGATAAGGTCGTCTTTGAGCGAAAAACGATCTCCGTTGTCACGCTCCTCTTTGCCCCGTTGTGCCTGTTTGATACGTGTATTCCCGTCCCGTTTGTCGGGTACGCCCTCAGCGCCCTGCTGGATTGCGTCGCCTACCTCGCCTTCCTCCTGCTGTACAGAAAAAAGAAATATAATTATTGGAGAAAGAGCCGGGCGTGAGGTCATGATGGAACTGAAAAATAAATGGAAGCAGTTGAGAATGGCGCGCCATATGACGCAGAGCGAGGTCGCCGACCGCCTCGGCGTGTCCGCCCAGACCGTCTCCAAATGGGAACGCGGACTGCTGTCTCCGGACATTATGCTCCTCCCCCGGATCGCGGTGCTTTTTCGTTGCTCGATCGACGCCATCTTTGATATGGACAGGGTGTGGAGCACCGAGCACCGACAGGAATTTGAAGCGGAGGTTCGCGCACTTTATGCGCGGGAGGACTGGGAGGGCGTGTACCGGGCGTGGATGCGGGAGATCGAGCTGAACCCGGATGAATACAGAAATTACCCCGAGGTCATGCTCCATGTCCTGCGCAAGCGACTGTTCGCGCAGGATCATATGGATACGATGATTTCGCTTTCGGACCACGCGGAGAAGTGCTGTACGGACGACGACATCCGGAATGAAATTTACCGTATTATGCTCCAGATCTGCGCCGAGTCGCACGACCCGCGCGCGGCGGAGCGGGGAATCTCCTACTACCGCAAGCTCCCATTGCTCCGGCACAGCCGGGAGGTCTATGCAAAGTACGTCCTGACAGGGGAGGAGTACCGCACGCAGATCAGGAAAAATATCCTGTACCTTTTGGACCTTGCCGAGTGCTCGATCCGACAACTCATCCTGCCGGATATGCCGCCGACGGAAAAGATTTTCTATTATCAGCGCGCGGCGGCGCTGTACGAAGCCATTCTGGATGACAAATACGCGGGCTTCTATGACCCGCCCCTGCTCTGCGACTATCGCGAGCTTGCCGTGAACTACGTGCGGGCGGGACAGCCCGATAACGCCGCCGCTTACATCCGGCGGATTTTCGCGGCGCTGGAGCGACAGATGAACGACGCCGCGCGGGAGAACCGACCGCCCTTTTTCGACGGAATCGACGGGGAGAGCGCCGCGACCGCCGAACGGCTGTGCCAAAGGCTGTTGCAGAGCATGCGGGAAGCCCCGGAGTTGGAATCCTTCCGGAGCGGGATTGTCGAAATGCAGCAAAGGTACGCCGCTTTTGCGGAGGGGCGGGCGAGTAGCCGGGCGGAGCGGGGCGACGCACCCTGAAAAACCGCAACAAAAACGGGGCTGTTAAAAAACTCGATGTTTTTTAACAGCCCCGTTCCGGCGCCCGGTCCTGTGCGGAAAGCGCGGAATCGGGCACTTTTTTGCTTGACGCTTCCGGAAGTCGTGCTGAAATCGCGGAACATCATCTACCATCGACCATCGGTCGTCGGTCAGCCGCCCGCCTTGACATTGTCGGATACGGCAAGACAGGTGTAGTACTCACTGCCGCCGAAATGACAGCAGTCACACTCGCCCGCGCGCGGTGAGAGAACCGGCGCGTCGTGCTTTTTGAAGCCGCCGATCGCCCAATCCGGGAGACGGTAGCCGGAGGGCAGGGGGGCTTTGGGAAATCCGCCCCAATACTTCTCCGCGTTGTACTGACGATCCTTCTACATGTTCTCATGGATTTTGTTTGAAATTTGCCAGTCAAAAAAGCCGTTGCCGAAAAAATTCCGGGGGGAGTTGTCTCCGCGTTTTCCATGCGCATGCATCTTTCGTTCATTTTCTTGTGGAAAATGTTTTGAATCCGTGTGAAAATTTCGTGTGAAAAACGCATTTTTTCTGATAATTTATCCCTTTCCCAAGGAATAATTTTTGCGCCAGCGTGCAATCAAAAGAGCCGAAAAACATAGAAAAAGCAAGGGAAAACCCTGAAATGCGGTGTTTTTCCTTGCTTTTTGCGTTGGTGCGAGAAACGGGACTTGAACCAATTTTGTTACACAAGAACCCTTTATATATCAATACATTTTTGATGTTGTATTGAATTTTATTCGTATAACTTTGTAACGTTCGATCGCAAAAGCCGGGCGGCGGGCGCGCATATGCGCTTTCCGCCGCCCTCTTCCTTTTGCGATCGGAGACGAATAACGGCGCAAATTCGCAAGCGATTGCGAATTTGCGTCTTTTATTCAGCTGCGCCGCTTTGCGGCGGAGAATACAGATGCTTTTATTCAGTTGCCGCTATCGCGGGCGGTGTGCTTTAGCTGACGCTGACAGTTTGCAAGGGACGCGAGTTGGATAAGGCGGATGAGCGGGGGCGGGCAGGGCATTGTGCAGTGCACAGTTCCTTGATTCAGCGGTCGGATTTACGACCACCGGTGCATTAGTTTCAACTGTTGGATTTTTCTGCTGTGCGTCGCTCTGCCCGCGCTACCGCTTGGGTCAATATGGCGAGGGGCTTGCCCCTCACCATGGAGATCAGAGCGTGGGTGGGTTCGGCGGCTTTCCGATGGTTCGGGCGTCGCCCCGAGGATCCACAAGGAGCGTGACGTTTCGTTGCATATTCAAAATGGTTTGCTGACCGAGAAAGTTCAGATCAGTTGTCGCTATCGCGGGTAGACGAGGCGGATAGGTGGAGATAGGCGGGGGAACGTACATATGACAGTAGTTACAGAGCAGTGGAGTCCGGTTGAAGAAGACAAAGAGAGCGTAAAAAGGTGAGGGGTGACGGGAAAGGCGAGAGGGGTTAGAGTGGCTATCGCGGTGAAGAAAGACGAGTGGGGAGAGTATGCATATGACAGTAATTACAGGGCAGTGGAGTCCGGTTGGAGCAGACAAAGAGAGCGTAAAAAGGTGAGGGGGACGGGAAAGACGAGAGGGTTAAGAATGGCTATCGCGGGGGGAAGAAAGACGAATGGGGAGAGTGTGCATTTGACAGTAGTTACAGGGCAGCGAAGTCCGGTTGAAGAAGACAAAGAGAGCGTAAAAAGGTGAGGGGTGACGGGAAAGATGAGAGGGGTTAGAGTGGCTATCGCGGTGAAGAAAGACGAGTGGGGAGAGTATGCATATGACAGTAGTTACAGGGCAGTGAAGTCCGGTTGAAGAAGACAAAGAGAGAGTATAAAGGTGAGGAGGACGAGAAAGACAAGAGGGTGTAGAATGGCTGTCGTAGTAAATAGATGTAGATAGGAGATATACTTATCCGGTGTCTCGGTAACAGCAAAAAGAGCCGCGTCCTTTCGGATGTGGCTCCTCTGTATGCGCTCAGCGATCGGTAATATGCAATCTCTCTTTGAGAGCGTCCTGCAACACTGCCTGTTTCAAATTCGCAAGCGCTTGCGAATTTGGTCATTTCGGCGATCTCGGAGCGGGGGCTTGGTCGTCGTCGGCGCCGAATTGGCGGATGATCGAATCCATAAAATAGCTATGCTGGCTGTGAAGCTCGTCGGTGTTTGCCTGCAAGTCCGCATAGGTCGGGTAGTCCGCCAGTCCTGTTCCGGATGCCGCCGCTTGCGTGGCAAACAGCTCGCCGTAGCAGTCCGTTTTATACCGTCTTGCGTAAATTTTCTTATACGCAAGGTAGTATTTATGCTTCTCCGGGAGATCTTTGCCGCTTCCGGATGCCGTTTGCAGGGTCAGCTCGGAAAAGCCGAAGGTATTGACAATGTGCATATGATGACGATACAGGACACCGAAAACCGATTTGAACAGGTACAGAAACAGCGAATGGTCGCCGCGGCGGTACCGCAGGGTTCCGTACAGGTCCACGAACTTTTCAAAGAACAGTCCCCAAAGCAGGCTCCCGAGGGCGTAGCCCGGCATGGTCAGGAGCGAGTCCTCCCGGTCGGCGATGTCCACGATGGAGCACAGCTCCCGCAGGTTGGCGCCCAGCGAGCTGTCCCGCTGTTCGTCTCCGAGAATTTTCGCAAAGCAGAAATTTTCCACGACTGCCCCGTGTCGGTGCATTTTGACACGGTTGTCAAAGCCGTCGTTAAGGGGGTTGGTCTGTTCGTCCTGTTTTTTCAGCCCCCGGTTCTCCAGCATGTTCCCGCGTTCCTTGCCCAGCTCGGACAAAAGATCGACGCCGAACTCCTTGGAGCCGCGGAACGGGTTATCTTCCTCGACGAGCTTGCCGGTGCGCAAGGTATCAAAGTCCAGGATGTGGCAATATTCCTCGATCTCCGGCACGGCACGCTCGAAAAAGTCATCGTTCCACGTGGGGAAATTGCCGAGGCACACGGGGGTTGCGTCATCTCTGACGCTATAATTGGCGCTGATGAGCGAGCTGTTCAGCGCGTACAGATAATACAGCCGGGCGTAGCTCTCCAGCGCGTCCCACAGGGAGCGGGCGCCGAGGTCGTCCCGATAGGTATCTCCGTGAAGCTCGGCGCGGTAGCCCCACATGTTATGCGGGGTGGGGTTTCTCTCATAAACTGCCCTACGGCGGCGGACAAAATATTTGCAGTCCGCCCAGTTATGGATGGCTCCGGCGCGGACGGCGCACCCAAGCGCGTCCTCGAAGCGTTGCCACGGAAAGTGCGGAAACTGCATATCCACCCGCAAAATCAGCTCACGCGCCTTGCGGCGGAAATAATTCTGCCCGGTCAGTCCCATATCGGTAATGAGCTGGGTCTTGCCCTTGCCCATGGTGCCGACGACGAGGACGGCGACGGCAAGACCCGAGAAAAACCCGGCGTTCTTTGCTTCATGGTGGCGCAGGAGCATATACCCAATGCGCCGCCGCCAGGCGTCGAAGATCTTGAACCCGAGGAGGATCCACACGATCAGAGGGGCAGACCAGAAAGCGATCAGAAGATCAACCGCCAGCCGGCACAGATTGACGCCGACCGAGGCAAAGGACAGCGATGCCGCGGCGTAAAAATACCAGGCGTAGAACTCGGCGAGCACGGTGACAAGATTAAGGTTGACCAGCCACACCAGCAGGTAGAGCGTGGGGTACGGCGTTGTATCCGCATAGGCAAGAAAGTTCCGGACCGCGCAGGTCACGCGGCGCACGGGCGGCAACAACTTCCCTTGGAAGAAACGGTAAGGCTTGGTGTCCCCGTGCTCTGTGCGGGGGGCAAACAGGTATCGCCGGAATAAAATCCAGCCGAGGATCCCCAGCGGCAAAAACATAAGCCCGTAGAAGCTGATATAATACAGCACCCGCCCGGTGGCGGCAAAGTAGCGTGTCAACATCTCCTTTGAGCATAATGCCCCGGGCAGGGCGGACAGCTTGCGCAACAGGTTATCCAGGTCAAACGGGCAGACACGTCGCAGATCAATCTGCGGCATGGTGTTGACGCTCAGCTCTCCCGTCGGCTCGCCGCCTGCCATCTTCACAAAGTAATAGACGACAGCACCCCGGAGATCTCCCCACGCGCCCACAAGACGCTCCAGGGAGACCGGGAAAAGCCAAAAAAGGGCGGCAACCGACAGGCACAGACCGACAAACAGCACCCACGCCCGAAAATTCACCCCAAGGAGCGCATGAAACATTCCGACGGTTCGTTGACCTATCCGACGGAAAAAACGTCGCAGGGCGCAAAATGCAGAGCAAAGGGCGCCCTTGCGGACGCCCGAGGCTTTTCTGATTGCGGTTTCCCACTTCTTTTGCCGGGACTGCTCCCGACGTTTTGCTCTTGCCTCGGCTCTGTGGCTCTTTTTGGCTTTGAGGTGCAGTTGCTTTTCCTGCTTTTCCTCTTTTAATCTCTCACGGCGCGCTACCCGTGCCGCTCTCGCACGCTCTTTTTTCGTGTTCCTGAGGAGGGAGCGGCATCGGCGCTCTGTTGCCCGCCGTTTTCGTCTCTCACTCTCAGAATGTGCTCTCGCGGCTCTCAGGGCGTCCTTATACTCTTGTTTATTCATACTCATAGCATCTGCACCTTTCTTTGTTTCAGATCACGGTAAACGTGTAGACGACGTACCCCAGCGCGTAAAGCGTAAGGGCGCCGAAGAGAACACGCACGCCGTATCTCCACATTCTTTTTTTGTTCATGGGTCGCTCCTCCGATCACCAGTCCCGGTTATCCCGGAACAGTCTGACACCGATCTGCACGACCTTCAGGAGCACCAGCACCCCGAGGACGATCAGGACAATGCCGACGATGCGGCGGACAAGGTCCTTTCCGGTATTCATGGCGTCTTTGACTGCCTCGCCGAGGTATTTGCCCGGGTTGGTGTCGTCCACCTGCGGCGCTTTGATGCCGCCAATGCCGTTGGTGGGGCTGGACGTCACGGGGACGACGATCGTTTCCGCGTCCTTTTTGAAGTCCAGCTCGATAATGTCAAAGTCTAAAAATACCGTCTGCACGGCGACCACAGCGGTGCCGGAAATGGCGGGTGTGACCTCCATGACCTCGCTGTAATAATCGCGCTCAGCGTAGCGGAGCAGGACGACGTATTCGTCGCGTTTGAGGGCGTCCGTGGCGTATTCCTTAAATTTACGGGCTTCCTCCTCAGTGGCGAAATACAGGCTTTCAGCGAGCTGGGCGGGGGTAGCGGCGATATCCTCGTAAGAGTCGATGATATTGATCGGCTGGAAGTTTTCGTAGGTTTCGCCGGTTTTTGTGGTATAGCCGGTACCATACTTCCACCCACCATTGAAAATGTTATAGTCTAAAAACTTCTGAAACCAACTATGGTTACTGTCGTAATTCTCGAGAAGGTAAGTATCGTCGAAATGGATGGTTACTTCCTGCTTTCCGTATTTCCGACCTTCGTCCACGGTATTCGTCAAAAGAAGTTGACGTGCGGCGGCTTCACCTTTCTCTTTCACCATGTTGGCGTAATATTCCAGCATGGTGTCCTTGCTGACAAATTCCTGATTCAGTTTGATCTCGCCCGCTTCTGATCGAAGAAGCCAACCAAGAGGGTTGATGTTGGGTGGAATCTCAAGAAGTGGCGATGTTAACACGCCCGCATTTCTTCTCACGTTATACCCATACGTAAAAGCATTAACATGCCCGGCTGACATCTTGACGGAATACTGACTGGATGTCCACAAGCCATATGGAATATCCGTAGTCCACCGTCTTCCGGTAGATCCGTTGTTGTAATCTCCTCCAATCAGCCAGCCAACCCACGGTTTAAGTTTGGTATACAGCGTCACATCATCCGTAGCAATGATCGGCTGTGTCTTCGCTTCGAACCATTCACACTTGACGGCGTCCAGGCTGTCATACTCCTTGAAATACGCTTTCGGCACCGAGAAGTATACCGCGTTGACCTGCCAGCGGTGATTCTTTCCGCCGGAACTTGTGTCCGATCGCCAGTACGTTTGTACCGGCTTGCACTGAATCACGTTATGCCCGGTGTCCTTAACCGTCTTGTTATTCTGTGACGCATATGTACCGTAGCCCTTGTCATAGCCCGTGACCTCGTAGCGGCGGGCGAACGAAAAGCTCGTGGCATTGACTTTGCCCGGAATCAGAAGCTCGACTTCGGAGAACGCATAAATGCGGGTGCTTTTACCCGACAGACGCTTGGCAAAGGTACGGGCGCCGATGGTCTTATCCTTGACGCGGACTTTGAGGAACACGTTTTCCATGCCCTCCTCGTCGGACGCGCTGACCAGCTCCAGGGCGAATTTGGTGTAGGCTGTGACTGCGCCCGTGTCCGACCACTCATACCCCATATTGACGGCGCATTTGCCTGTGGTGAAGTCATAGGCTTGTCCGGACGGGTTGTACAGGTAGAGGTACAGCGCCCAGTCCGACTGGTCGGAGCCGGCGCGGAAGCCAACCTCATTGATGAAAAGAACACTGACTTCGGTATTGAACCGATCTTTCGGGTAATCCGCGAAATTGAACGCTTTGCCGTTGATCGTTGATCCCGACAGCTCCCGCGCGACCTCCGAGGTATAGGGGCTATCCCCCGTGTCGGTTGCACCGACACAGGGGATCAAGGCGGACAGGAGCGTCAGGGCAAGCAGGATGATGGAAATGATTCTCTTGCTCATGTGTGCCACCTGCTTTCACTTACTTCGTTATTTGCGACACATCCGTTATTTGCATGGTACAACGTCCGCAGATGTCACCGACCTTGGTCACGCCGGGATGCTTGCATTTGTAATTGCACACCACGCAAGTACCCTTGATAAAGTTATGGTTTTCAAGCTCATAGTGCATCATGTTACAGGTGTCGCAAATGGGCGTATATGCATGCGTCGCCTCGTCCCAATCCTCCACGAAGGTCGAGGCGGGGTCCCACGGGTCATGCTGGCACTTATACCCGCACTTTGTGCAGGTACCGCCATCTGCCGTGCTGGAATCTGCAAAAGTATGTTCTTCGCAACCGTAGCCGCAAACGACACACACTCCGTCATCGAAAGAATGTCCGTCCGTTTTTGTCGATACCATATAACCGCAGTCGCGACACTCGGTATAGGTCGTATGCTGAGTGGAATTCCGATCGCCATAGGACAGTCCCGTGTTGGAGTGAGCGCACTGGTAAGCGCAACCGCTACACCGACCGGAGGAATTGAGCGTGTGCGGGGTCACGGCGCTTTTGGCTTCGTTATACCCGCAAATTGCGCACTCGCCCTCTGTCCAGTGTCCGCCACTACCGTACTTCACACTTGTGGTTCCCTCGACGAAACCATTCGCATGGAAGCACTCATATCCGCAAAGATCGCACTTGCAGGCACCGAGAGCATCCGGAAAATCCCATTCGTGCGAGCAACCGTGCCCACAGTCCGCGCACTTCGTTCCGTTGAAGCGATGCTTGACCTTTTTGCTCTCCAGCTTGACCGTAAGACCGCAAGCCTGGCAGGTACCATACGGGCAGTGATATTCCGCGTCAAGATCGACATAAGTTTTCGACGCCGCGGTCAGCTGTGCGTGCTTGCACGCATCACCGCACTGGATGCATACGCCATCCGAACCAAAATTATGTACCTTGGTCGTGCTACTAAAAATATGGTTGCACTTCTCGCAAACCTTCCGACACGTGTGACTTACAGAGCCGTTCGTCAGGTACACATATTTTTCTGCCGGAGCATACCCGGTCAAAGCCCCGGCGGATTTCTTCAGGTGGTTACATTTCTCCTGCGGCACGCTTCCATCGGTGACGTCATCGCCCGTTTCGCCGCCTGTGGTATCCGTCACGGTATTTCCGGTCGACTGATCAACGGTCACGATGCCCCCGGTGGAAGTGGTGCCCTTGACGCGCTTACATTTCGTGCACGTATTGTTGCTGTCAAAGGTATGTGCTTCCCTGACCGGCTGAGCGAGCGACTGATTGCACAGCCCGCACAGCGTCCAAACATTATGGACCTCGTCATCGGCAGCCGCACACGACGTATAGGGTACATGCTTGCAATCGGCGGATGTATTATCCTTATTGCCCGGAGTCGCACCGCCTCCGGTGGTTCCGCCTGTGGTCGTGCCGCCTGTGGTCGTGCCGCCTGTGGTCGTGCCGCCTGTGGTGCCACCCCCGATCGTGCCATTATCGGAAACTGCCCCGAAGGCGGAGACGGCAAGCCCGATCATCAGTACCGCGAGCATCAGACAAGCCGCCATTTTCAAAATCTGTACAAAATTGATTCTTCCCATTTTCTTACTCCTCTCTTAATACAAAACATCCGAAAATCCCACATGGTCAATCAGGATCGTGAGTCCGTCGCCTGCGTCCATGGCGTTCCGGCTGAACAGTCGGAAGCGCTTCCATGCCGAGGGATTCAGACCATCCCGGCAGGTCTCGGACTCACAGGTGGCGCTGTCGTTCTGCGTTGCTACCAGCGCCGAGAGCGGAATCTGCATGAGGTTCCAGCCGTCGTGCAGGTTGCTGAACACAAAGCGTCCCTCGCTCTCGCAATGGTCTACTCCTTCCGCGGAGCCGAGCTCCAGCGCAAAGTCCGTGCCGTTGAGCTTCGAAGCGTCCGACACGTACAGGTAGAAGTTGAAATACCGCATGCTGCTCACGTCCTTGGTTTCGTCGGAGATATACTGCATCAGATATGCATCCCCGGAGGTCGCAAACGCGCCGCTGATCGTTCCGCCGATTGAGACGCCGCCCGTGAGGGAATGACCGGTTTCGACGTTCAGCGGGTGTCCCGAAAAGCCGGTCAGGTCGTCGCACTCACACACGACGATGGGGAAGTTCTCGGGGGTGAGCTCCTGTCCGTCGCGCGTATACGCGACATCCAGGACGACCCATTCATTTGCCGATATCGCACCGCCGAAGCCCGATTCCGTGTAGCTGTCGCTGATGCGGAGCCAGATGGTACGGACAGTCTCGGTGTCGATCAACTTGGTCAGGTCAAAGGCACGCTTGATTCTCGTCAGTCCATGGTCCGACGCGCTACCCTCATAGCGGTAAACCTCCGCCCAGGTCTTGCCGTCGGTGGAAACCTCCAGCAGCACTTGTCCGTGCAAATCGGACGTCCAGGTGATCTGACGAATCCCTCCGGAGGCTTTGAGCGAATACTTGTAGACAAAGCTCTTGGCTTTGTCGGCATAACGGACGCTGGTCTTTTCGTTGTATGCCGATGAATCCGCGGTCAGATAGTTCTGCTCGCTCGGCGTCCCGACGACAAAAGAATACCTCTCGTGAATGGTCGCGGAGGTATCGCCCGGCGCTTCCGGATCGGCAGGGATCTCCTGCTTGGAGTCGGGCAGGACGACGGACGGGTCGCGGTGCAAAAGCGACGACAACGCGCCCAGCGCCATCGCGCCGAGCATCAGCGCGGCGACCGCGATACAGACTGTCCGAATCTTTTTGTTATTCATGTTTTTCTCCTTTCATTCCCCCGGAATGACTCCGGGGGAGATTGCTTGTCCGTTTCGGTTCGGATTACTTGCCGAAGAAGCTCACTGCCTCGGTACCCGGGACGATTGCGGGGTACAGCTTATAGCCGCCCGTGAATTTCGCACCTGCGGGAATGGAGATGCAAAGCTCGATCTCGGTGTCCTCGGAGAGCGTCAGAACGCCGCCGAAATCCGCGTAGAACGGGTCGCCCGCAGGCACGCCGGAGACGAGGGCGCGACCGTAGATGTTGGCACTGAAGCGGTTGGTGTCGCCCTTGCCGTCCTTGCCGGTGGTGCAGGTGTAGGTACCCTTGGGAAGCGTGACCTTGCCGAGCTTGACCTCGGCGGCGGTCTCGGACATGTTCGTGCCGTCGATGCGGACAACGCCGTAATCATCGACCGTCACGGAAAAGCCCATGCCTTCGTCGTATTCCGGCTTGGCAATGTTTTCTACTTTGATGAGGTTCTTTTCGTTGCGGGCGACGTACTCCCACTTGGTGGGGTTCATTTCCTTGAAACCGTCCGACTTGTTTCCGATCCAGGACAGGGCGAGGATGATCGCCAGTGCGGCGAGGATGATAGCGGCAATCTTGCCGAATGTGCTGTAATTGCTCTTGTACATATTTTTTTCTCCTTTTCTTTTTGAAAAAATTTTTGTTTTTTTGATTTTGGGGGTTGACAAATAAGTTCTGATAGGATATAATGCGAACAGGCAAACAGATTATTTCTGTTTGCACCCACCGGTAAAGCCGGAAGTGCCCTGGGTGGTTTAATCTCAGGGACAACCCTCAGGACTTGTCTTGAGGGTTTTTTCTTTTGTGAAATCGTTCCATTTTGTTCCGATTATCCAATGACGGCTTTGAATGTAAAAACACTTTACTTCTGATTTTTTTAACATCCTCCGGGGAAACGTCCTGATTCTTGTGATTTGCCCGGAATTTTTCGTTCACTCTGATCGGTCGACCGGAGTCATCTTCAATTTCGACAAAATGCTTGAAATAGGACTTTCCTTGCTGATAGTTCTTCATCTGCGTGCGATGAGAGCCGGGTCGGGAAGACAGTGGGACCACTGCCAGATTATCACGACCGTCGTTTTCTATTACGACGACCGTCCGATTTTTCTTGGAGTCTGTGCGGCTGTTCGCTAAGTAATTATCCTGTGTTTTGAGCGTTCGCCCCGTGGGGACTCTGCCAGGCGGAACGTTCGGTGTCCTCTCGCCCCGACGGGGAGAGGGCTTTTTCTGTGTCTGCGACGGCTTCGCGCCGCGCTTTTGCTTTTTCGCTGACGTGGCGATCACCTCGTTTCTGAATTGTTTTTCGCGGGATTCCAAAAAGATTCCGCGCTCTTAATACCTGCGCATACGGTAATTTCTTTCCCGGGACTCCATCGCTTCCTTTCTCGCTTGCTCGGCGAGTAGTTTCTTCTGGAGGGCGTTCCATCCTTTGATGAAGCCGGTGCAGTGCCCCTGCTCCTCGCGGTTCAGCTTACGTCCGAGACTTCCGTCTCGTCGGACCTGCCGACCGCTGGTCAGGGATGTAACACAGCGCTGGTAATCATCGTTTGCGAGGTCCTGCAACAGATTCTTACGCGAGTTCACATAAAAATCCATGTTGTCCTTGCGCTTTCCGATTCCGAAAAGACCCATTTCGATTCCTCCTTTCCGCTTTGCTGAATTTCATCAAGGCTCTTGCCGGGTCCTCCCCGGTCACAAACGGTTTTCCGCTCATACCGGGATATAGGCGTCGCCCATAGATTTCTTTAAGGCGTCATTGAAAAATTCATCGACATCAAAGCTCCTGGCGGGTCCTCCCGGACGAGAACGCTCTCCCGTTTTGACCGGGATATAGTCGTCGCCGTAAGTCCTCTTTAAGGCGGCGTTGAAGAAGTCGTCAACATCAAAGCTGACTCCCGGACCGATCTCGCGGTGCTGGTGCTTCCTGCGCGCCTCCTGCTCGGCAAGGCTCCGCGCCCGGCGCTTCGCATAATACTGCTCCAGGGTGCCGCTTCTCTTGGCTACGTTGTAGTTGTAGGCGTCGGCGCTGTCGCGCCGGGCTTTCAGGTAGCCGGAATAATACGCAACCTGCGTCTTGCGGAGTCTGTGCCCGTTGTCCCGTTTGAGCTTTTCGGCGAAATACTTCGCTTTCTCGGCGGGAGTGTACTTGCGAAACTCTTTCCCATCGCGCGTTTTGAATATTTTCATGTGTTCCTCCTTTCTCTGAATTGACTTCTGATCGGGGATCTGATTTCAGGCAATCAACGGAATCACCGCCTTTCATGAATACAAAAACAAAGCCTTTGGGCGTGGTTACAGGTCCCCGCGGCGCGGGGGCTATAATTTCGGCTCAAAGGCTCTGTTTGTTTTTGTTATTTAATTTTGACTGTGACCTGCGCCCGGCATCGTTTACACCATAACAGCAGGGTCGGCTTTTCCTCGCCGCCTTCGTCTATGTAGCGGCACAGGAACTTGTGACATGTCGGACACCGGACATCTATGGTCGGTTTCGCTTGCGGTCGGGGCTCATGCCCTGACTTCGGTGAAGCTGTCGGCATAGATTTTTACCTTGCCATTGTAATTCGTACGGGTCGTGTCGAACATATAGACCGCTTTGTCTTTCAGAATACTCGGGTCAAACTTACAGCTGAGAACTGCAACGCCATTCCCTCTCAAACCTTCCTTTTGCTCGTCAAGAACCACTACGTTTGCCTGACGGATGTGCATGATCTCACCCGTTTTGGTGTTAACCTTATCAACTACACAGACTCCTTCAACTCTTGCTTTCATTGTTTCTTCTCCTTTTCTGATTTTATTTTTGTTTTGCCCTTGCTTTTCTTGAAATTTCTTGTTATTGCTTGCGCTGTATGGATTTGATGTCCATCCCCGACACTTATATTATATCACTTTCCCGGAAAAAAACTGTAGGATTTTCCTACGATTTCGAAAAAAGATGTATATAAAGTGTTAATATTATTGAGTTATTTTGTTAACGCGCGATGGAGCATTTTTCATCGCACGCCGTCCTTATAAATGCTCTTTGCCAGGTTAATGGCGTCAACGGTTTCTTCCATTCCTGCGTGCTTCCGGAACAGCTTTGCGATCTGTTCCTGCACTGCTACAATGGTCTTTGCCGCTTGCGCGCCTGTGCAGTCCAAAAAGCTGATACTCCGGCTATCTTTGCCCTTTCCATAGGCGGCGACAAACGATGTAACGTTTCGGGTGAGACGGACTTCTCCGGTCTCCTCGTTGATAATTACGATCTTCAAACCTTTACTCATGGTTTATTCTCCTTTCTCTTCGGTCGCTGTGGAATCGGCGAATATACAGGCTGGGACGACGTCGTGGGCAATGCTGGCTACGCTGTTGCCCAGCCCTCCAGACAAACCGACACCGCGCACACCATAGGCGCCAATCGGGTCACAAACCCAGGGAGTGCAAGTCCAGATCCAGGTTTTGTAATGAGGGATAACATCTCTGTATTTACGGCACAGATCACAGGATAACAACCCCACATAATCGTCTGTTGTCCCGTACATTTTATCCCCGTTGTCTGCAACCAGACCGGAAACAAATTTACAAAGGACATTCTTGTCAAGTTTCGCAAGGAATGTGGAGTTCAGATATCTTCTCAAAGACGACACTGTCCAGTTGTTTCTGTCATCTTCGTCAAACATCATCCTTTCAATGGGTTCCGCCGTTACACAGAGAACGCCGCCCTGTTCCCGACCGAGGATAACCCATTCGATTCCGCGATATACGAAACGATCGCCGGGCTTTTTGCCCTCGAAACTGAGGCGTTCCGCTTCGGTGATTGCTTTTTCAATCTCATGTAAGGTCGCGGCGGCAGATTCGTCGGGCATCAGGATATCTTTGATACTGTCGATGAATTCACTATTCATTCTTTTGATTCCTTTCTGTTTTGGAAAATTTGTTTTTTATGCACAGGTCGGTTCCGGAAAAACAGCAGTCCTCGCACCCGCGGTAATATCCGCAATCTTTACAAGACAGCTTTTTATCCAGATGGTAACAGGCGTATTCGTCGGTGTCGGAATGCCTGTCCATATCGTCCAGCGCGTTCGGGCAGTACCCGTTTACACAAGTGATTCCGCAATAGGCAGGACAGCGTTTTTCATTTATCTTTTTCATTTTCGAACCTTTCTGCCGATTTACATTTCTCCGGGCTTGCGTCTACGGTGCAGTGCCCACACTGATCCACAAGCCGGACGAACGGGGTGCGAATTCCGTCCCTTTGGTATTTGTAGCCGATCGCGCTGATTCGCACATATACGATGCCGCCATGCTCGATCGGCAGGCACTTCGCGGCGGCTTCATTCGCTTCGCGGAGGGTCATCACGATCTTACAAACACTTTTTTACATAATGGATTGGTTTCTGGTGTCCAGCCAACACCAATATAATCAAGGACGCGTGCCCAACCGAAAGCGTTTCCTTCCTCGTCTTTACAACACCGGAACATAAGATAATCCCATTCTTTGGGGTTTGTTTGATAAAGGTAGTCAAAACGGTTCGGACGCTTTTCCAGGTGAATCCCGAAGCCGCACATGGAACAACCTGTTCTTTGCGCCTTTGTGGTGTACAGATTTCCGTTTTCGTCCGTTTCTATTGCTCCGTATGCTTCCGGAATAATGGTATCCATTTCGGCTTCTCCGAATTCGCGCCAATGTGCATGATAGTATTCATCCATTTCAAGCGCCAGCCTGAGAATGTCTTGCCTTCCGAAGATAGCAAACGGTGCGCTTCTCTGCGTCCCCTCTGTCCAATAATTACACCCGTTCACCATTAAAGCCCTTGCGCGTCGTCCGCCCTCGGAAGCCATAAGACCGACGAAGGGAACGCTGTTATGCTCTTTTGCCCAAAGCTCACATGGACGTTCTTTCAGGTAATAACAGCATTTTGCGGAAACTTTGAAGTTCGGCTTTTGATAGTTCACGCCTTCATTCTCGTTTTCATAACCGCCGAACTTTTCAAGCCATTTTTGCGATAGCTTCATTCTTGAATTTTTGCGGTTACCGCCGTAGGCTCCGGTTTTTCCTGTGATAATCGCATGTCTCACCGTTGCATTGTTTTCGGTTGGATTCTGCAACAGTTCGATTTTTGCGGCGATTTCTTTTGACAAAACAGGAAAACCGAATTCCTGAATGACTGCTGATTTTGTCCAAGGCTTTCCGTTTTCACGTTTAATCGGGCTAACAGATATAATCCCCAACGTCTTATGTACCGCCTGATTCCCGCGATCTTCAAGGTATGACGCGGACACGCCGGGACAACGAATTCCGATAGAGTGCAAGAACAAAAACAGTGTAATGCTATCCAAACCGCCAACAGAAACATAATACTCTTTGTCGTGTTCGTCACACATTTGCACAAACTCTCGGGCGCGAATTGCAGCATACTTTTTCTTGAACTCATATGATTGTTGTTGCTTCACCATAAATGCGGCACGCTTTGCATCCGCACCGATTCGTTTGTTTCTCTCGATAATTGATTCCATAATCCCCATTCCTTTCTTCTCTATCAGAACGGCAACTCATCTTCCGCGCCAAGCTCGGTGAAGCTGGCGCTCTCGTGAAGCTGTGCCGCCTTTTTGTTTTTGACGGTGCTTGCCATCTGCTCCATCGTCATCCCCGGGGGGAAGAACTCGAACAGATATTGCTTGTTGCCGTCCTTGTCGATCTCGACATAGTGATATACGACCTGCGTGATGCGGCGTAAGAGCTGTTTGACGGTATCGGTCCCCTCCTCGGAGGAGGACACCATTTTGCGGTATACCCCCTGTGGGGTGTAAACCGACGTGATGTCCACCTGCTTCCACACGGCGACACCGTTGGTATACCGGGCGGGGAGGGTCGCTTTATACACATCCAGGTACCGGAGGAGGTCGCCGAACGGGATGCCTCCCTTAAAGTCCTCCATCCAAAGCGCCTGTTGTCCGACGTAGCCGTCCCACATGCGGTCCTTGTTGTAGGTGGTAAGATAAAACACATTTTCTTCACCGTAGACCTCATTGACGTGATTCCGGTAAAAGGATTTACCCGAACCGGATCCTCCGGTATGCCAGTAGACCCGCACCTCCCGCATCATCGGGGTTTCCTGCACGCGCTTGTCAAAGTAGATTTTTTTGATCTCCGATTCAAAGCGGTACAGTCGCACGTCCTTGCGTAAAATCTGCATCGGGGTCATGCCGGAGTCTACCAAGGATTTGATTTGCTCCAGCTGGTTCTGTTGCCCCTGGCGTCCGCTGATTTCGCCCCGGCGGGCGACAAACAACACCTCCTCCCACGGGAGTCCCAGCTCCCGGTTCTTTGATTCGTCATATTTTCCCGTTTTGGATATGTAGTCCTCGGCGTCTTTACGGGTGCCGCGGGTCGGTTCAAAATGTGACCCGATGGCGTAAGTCTTACGCACCACCGAAAAGCCCATGGGTTTATCGTCCTCCAGCACCATGTGAATATGGTGAAGGTCGGGCGGGACCTGCGCTTTTTCTTCCTCTGTAACAGCCGGGCGGAAGCTGATAGGGCTTTTGTGCTCCGGGTCGTTTTCCTCGTCATAGACCGGAAAGCACCCCATGTAATGCTTGACGCAATATGCCCACGCTCCCACGCGGCTGTCTGTGATGCACCACTCTGTCATGAGACGGTTGCACACCTCGTTCGGTTCGCCGGGATATCCGTGATCTGCGGGGTTGTTGAACACCGCGAACCAACTACGGGACGCTGCTGTGTATGCCATAAATCACCGCCTGATGTTCCCGAATTTGGTTTCTTAACAAAGTCTTAACAAAGCACGTTAAGAAAATTTCCCTTGGCACGCAAGGTAAATTTCGGCTTCTTAACGCTTAACAAAGTCGCTAAAGGTAATACTACGCGCGCGTACGCGCGCGACCTTTAGCGACTTTGGAGCCGCTACGCGGCTCGGGACGCTCTCCGGGACGCTTCCCGGAGGGGGGCTTACCCTGCAATTGCCCGCTCCGGCAGGATTGCCGTGGGGTCTATCAGCAGGATAGTCGCCAACAGTAGAAATTCCTGTGCAGAGATTTTCCTGATTCCAAGTTCAATTTCTTTGTATGCCTGATAGCTCAGCTCAAAGCCGTACAGCTGGAGAGCCGCTACCACGTCTCTCCGCTTCATGCCACAGCTGCGTCTACACTCAATCACTTTCTCCCTGATCTTCTCGCCCAACACAACATCCGCACTCATTCGTATCCCTCCTTCCGTTCTGTTTTCCTCCCCGATCGGAGGGCTTACGATTCTTCGCTCGGCGGTGCGCACCAGCGTCGCCACTCGGCGTCGTCTATGGCGTACGGGCGCATGGCTTCCGAGTTGAAGCGGAATTCCGGGTAAACACAGAAGCCGGATGTGCCAATGTAGCCCGTTCGCTTCCCGAATCCGTTACTGACGAGCCAGTCAACCTGGTCGGGGGAAACTTCATCATTGGTGTTCAGAAACGCGCAATTCCGTCGATTCTGCAGCGTTTGATCGGACAGGCAGACGGTGAGCACCGAGTATGCTTCCCACTCTTTGTGTTCTTCGTCAAAATAGTCCATTCCGACATACAGGCTATCGTCTGCCATGTAGCGTCCGAATCTGAAGCCGACACGCAGAGTGCCGCCCGAATAACGGTCTTTGAAATACAGATTATTCACGGTTCAAGCTCTCCTTCCAGCAATGCATTGTTGTCCACACAGAAGTCGATCATACTTGTCAGCACTTCCCGATGCCACGGCATATGTGCGCCGTGCGGCAGGGCATAGACTTCGTACTTGATACAGGTACGCATGTCCAGCTCGTACTTGGCGCACATCTGCGCGGTTCTCCAATACTGCTCGTTGACAGTTTCGAAAAGGATGTCACACAGTGCCTCATAAAGCCGTTTATGCAGCTTCTGCCGCTCCGGGGACAGCATGTCATATTCTTTGATCATGACGCTTTCACCTCCTCTCCGTGGGGGATGGAGGCGGTGCGCGCTTCGCCGCGTGCGCCAAGCTCTTCGAGCTTGTCCATGGCTTTCTGTGCTCTTTCCACCGCCTTGACCGCGCGGCGGAGCTGGCGGTGATACGCGCCATATGCGGTGGTTTGTTCCTCGGCGTGCGCGATCGCTTCTTTCAGTTGCGTATGTAGGGTTTGCAGGTCGGTCATGATTTCTTTCTCCTCTCTTTTTCAATCATCGGGGCGGAGCTTGCCGCAAATCAGGACTTCCAGCGGCACGCGGAACAGCTGTGCAATATCCGATAGCTCTTCGGAGGTATAGGTGCGTCCGTACTTGGTGAAATTCTTGCGCATGTTCACGTAGGACGGCTTCCGCCCGATGTACTGCGCAAGCTGTTCCACCGATATACGGTCCCTTGCCATCAACATTCGGATGTTCTCGGCAATTTGTACCTGCTTTGCAATGATTTTATTGCGACCTGGGACATTCATTTGATCACTCCTTTTTATTTGTTTTTTGTTGTGAATTGTTGAAAATCGGTTGACAATGCTATTTTTTGATGATAAAATAGAATTGTTTACCGTTGTGCAAAATATTTTGTGTTCGTAACTCGGAACACACCTTGATTATAATTCGTAATTACGTACATGTCAAGAGGATTTTTGAAAAAAATTCTTTTTCATGCACATTTAACAAACAAGAGTGCTCCGATTTATGAATTTTGGAGGAATATAATGTTTTGGGAAACATTCAAACGCTTATGTCAAGAGCATGGTACCACCCCCTCAAATGTAGCTGAAGCAATAGGGGGAGGAAGATCATCCACCACGCAATGGAAAAACGGTTCTGTTCCGCAAGGGAAAAAATTGCAAAAAATTGCCGATTATTTTGACGTCAGTGTGGATTATTTACTTGGAAAAACAGATGAGCTACCAAGCAAACCCTCGGCAGAGTCGTACGCAAAAAGAATCCCCGTTGTCGGCGATGTTGCCGCGGGGATTCCGATTGAAGCGATTCAGGAATGGGACGACTGGGAGGACATTGACAAACGTCAATTCCCGGCGCCCGAATACATTGCCCTGAAAATTCACGGTGACAGTATGGAGCCGGATATCCGAAATGGCGACCGTGTTATCGTGGAGTGCGGAAACCCGTGCAGGACAGGGGACTACGCAATCGTTATCGTCAACGGCAGTGAAGCAACCTGCAAAAAAATTCAGTTTATGCCGGACGGTATTCGCCTGATCTCCCTCAACCCGGACTACGGTCCCATGATTTACACGAGTGCGCAGGTACAGGAACTTCCGGTGCGTATCTTCGGAAAAGTTGTTGAGGTTCGGAGAAAATTCTGATCTCCGTTTCAAAAATTAAAATCAAGGAGTGACTTCTATGAAATCTAAGGTTATCGTCCCTATTCTCGTGGTTCTTGCGGTTCTCATCGTCGGGCTCGGCGGTACATCCGCATATTTCTTTGTACAATACAACACATATGCGGAGGCTATTGACAATTATCAGGAGACAATCCAAAAGCATATAAATACGGAGAGTGAGTATCAAGCTATCAACAAAACCTTGGAAGAAAAAAATGACACTTTGACCAATGACGTAAACACTTACAAGGAAAGACTCCAAAAAAAGACGGAAGATTTTGACGTTGCTACTTCAAAAGTAACTGAGCTAAATCAAAATGTTCAAAAATTGGAAAATGCAAACAAAACACTTTCTGAACATGTTGCTCAATTAACAAAGGACCGCAACAAACTTATCGAAAAATACCAGAAAGTCACTTTGTCGGGCAATAAAATAGTCGACTATACCAGCTATCATAATAGCAAGTATTATCGTATGGCAACTGATGGTTATTGGGTTGCAACAGAAAGCTATGATAATGGTATATACAATTACATACAGAAAGCGGGAGAAATGTCATATGATTCACATGGCAGAAAGCAGTGGTTAGATGGATGTGAAATATCCCTTCAAATTTTTCCCGATGACAGATACATATATCAAGATGTGTCAGTCAAAATATGCTACGCTTTCTCTGCACGTAATATTATCACAGGTGAACATGAATGGATTTATATCTATAAAACCGTCCAATTACCTCAATCTGGCGCATATTCGGAAACATTTAACATTAAGCAGTTTGAAATGAATGGCATGCGATATGTAATCACAGAAGAATCCGAAGGTAATGCTTATGTTACGGACTGCTCCGGAACCGTTACCGCAAAATAAAAAAACACCCCGGCGATTTGCCGGGGTATCTTTTACCAATCGAGAGGAGGCGAACTATGGCACGCGAAAGAAAACTTCCGGTGATCCGGCAACTTCCGTCCGGGTCCTACAATATACAAGTTTACGTGGGAAAAGATGAAAATGGCAAGAGAAAAGTGGAATCTTACACAGACCCCGACTATAACAAAGTTGTCCTTTGGGCGCTGGAAATGCAAAAAAAACCGAGAGCAATCCCGGGCAGATCGCACCTGGGGAAAGCGTCTCGGCGACTGTATGGATGAATATATCGCGATGAAAAGCTCGGTACTCTCTCCGAGCACTCTGCGGGAGTATCGGAACATCCGGCGGCGCAACCTGCAATCCTTGGTCAACATGCGGTTGGAGAACATCACCCAGCGGGACATTCAGATCGCCATCAACAAAGAAGCCTTGAACCACAGTCCGAAATCTGTACGCAACTATCACGGCTTTTTGACGGCGGTTCTTGCGGTCTACCGTCCGGAATTTCAGGTCAAGACAACGTTGCCGCAAAAGGTGAAGCCTGACATTGAAATTCCGTCCGACGACGATGTGAAGCGCATGTTGAGCGCCGCGGAGGGTACGCCGCTGGAGCTTCCCATTTATCTCGCGGCATGTTGCGGCATGCGGCGATCGGAAATCTGCGGCTTGAAATGGAAAGACATCGACCTCAAAAAGGGAAAGATTCACATTCACGACGCGATCGTCCTCGGCACAGATGGTTACGTCAAGAAAGGCACCAAGACGACGGCGAGCAAACGGACGATCTCGGCGTTTCCTGCGGTCCTGAATGTCCTGACAGCCAAAGCGGAGGGGAAGCACCCGTCCGACAATGTGTGTGAGTTGACGCCCAATCAGATCACATCGGGATTCACAAAGTTGTTGGCTCGGGCGGAACTCCGGCACATCCGTTTTCACGATTTGCGGCATTATGCGGTTTCGACGATGCTTTCCTTGAACATCCCGAAAAATTACATTGCCGACTATGTAGGGCACGAAACAGAGCACATGATCGACCAGGTGTACGGACATATCAAAGCGAACAGCAAGGAACGGTTCACCGAAATTCTCAACACATATTACAGCAATCTGTTCGGCGATTCAAATTGAATTTCGTATTGAATTTTCGTATTGAAAACGCATTTTTTCTGATAATTTATCCCTTTTCAAAGGAATAATTTTTGCGCCAGCGTGCAATCAAAAGAGCCGAAAAACATAGAAAAAGCAAGGAAAAACCCTGAAATGCGGTGTTTTTCCTTGCTTTTTGCGTTGGTGCGAGAAACGGGACTTGAACCCGTACGGTGTTAACCACACGCCCCTCAAACGTGCGCGTCTGCCTGTTCCGCCACTCTCGCGCAGGCTCCACCTCGCGGTGACAACGGGTATATTATACCACAAAAAGAAGATTTGTCAACACCCAACGCAAAAAAAATCCGGGTTTTTCTTTTGCTTCCGGTCGGCACACCTTTCTTGTGCGAAATTTTCGGCGTCCTACTTGCAAATCCGGCGAAGATGTGATACAATAAATGCAACTGTAAGGATTCCGATCGGAGACAGAAGGGAGGCGCGGCGCTATGCGACATTTCAAAATCAAAGTGGCAGACTTATATGTAGAGCTGACTTCCCGTTTCGCACTGACCGTCGAAATCTGCCGCGACTATCTGACTGAGGCGCCGTGGACGGACTTTTCCATAGCGGTCACGCAGGCAGAGATCGACGCGAAACGCGCCTCCTTTTCCGCACCGCTCTCTGAGGAACAGGCGGAATGTATCTGCCTGCACGAAAAATTCTGCCTGCAGCTTTGTCGCTACGACGCCTTTGTCATGCATGCCGCCGCGTTTATGTTCCGCGACAGGACGTATGCGATCGCCGCGCCGCGCGGGGTCGGAAAGTCCACCCAGCTCCGGCTGTGGCAGGAAAAATTCGGGGGAGAGGTGCGCGTTATCAACGGAGACAAGCCTGTGGTGCGTCTGCGCTCCGACGGTCGGTTCTGGATATACGGCACGCCATGGTGCGGCAAGGAGGGCGAGCAGACCAATATGAGCGCCCCGCTTTGTGCGATCTGCCTTCTGTCCCGCGGGACGACCGATACCGCATCGGTCGCGGGGGAGCGGCAGTATCTGGACGGGCTGATCCGCCAGGTCGTATTCCCGACGGACGAGCGCTCGATGGCGCGTGGCGCGCGGCTTCTGGCGCGTCTGATCCGGACGGTTCCGGCGCTGTCCGTGGCGCTGACGCCGACCGCCGGAGCGGTGGATGTCACGCTCGCCGCGTTGACATCGCCGGGACGCGCGAAACTGTAATCGAAACGATTCCGGGGCGTCGCCCCAAAAAATATCAGCACACAGCTCCGGGGCTTCCGGGTGACCTTCCCTGCGTTTTCGCATTTTCAGAGTCGACCGATGGGACCGTTTGCCGGGCGACTCCGAGATCGGAAAGGCAGGGCTTATTATTTATGAAGAATTACAATAAGAACTACCCGCCCTATGAGGTGGAAAAATTCGTGAGCTTTCGCGAGATGCTACGGAATGCCGCGGACGCGACGGGGGAACGTCTTGCGTTCCGCTATCTGCGCGGCGGTGAGGTGGTGGACGTCACCTACCGGGAGTTTCGCGATATGACGCTCGCGCTGGGCGAGGCGATGACGGAGCGGGGCTGGAACGGCGCCCATATCGCAGTGGTCAGCGAGAACAGCTTCCCGTTTGTGCTGAGCTTCCTGACCGTGCTTCAGAGTGCGGGTGTGTTCGTGCCACTGGACAAGGAACTGCCTCCCGAGGACAAGTGCAACGTGCTCGCCGACAGCGACAGCACGGTGGTTCTGTTCTCGGAAAAATATGCGGGGCAGATCGAGCAGATGCGCGACCGTCTCCCCGGCGTGCGCGCGTGGGTTGCAATCGACGCCCCGGAGGACAGCGCGGACGGAAAAACGCTGTCGTTTGCTCGCCTCCTGGAGTGTGGGTACAACCTCCGCGCGCAGGGGAAGAACCGCTTCTTCTCGATCGATCGCCCGCGGGATGCGCTGGCGCTGTTGGTCTACACCTCCGGCACGACGGGCATGGCAAAGGGCGTCATGCTGTCCGAGCGCAACCTGTGCTGTGCCGTTTACTACGGTCTGCAAACCTCGGCGGTTCACGGGACGCTCCTGTCCGTCCTGCCGTACAACCACACCTATGAAGCGGTCGCGCTCCTGGCGTCTCTCCATTCGCACGCGACAATCTGCATCAATGACAACCTCCGCCACGTGCTCAAAAACATGGTGCGCTTCCGTCCGGACGATATCTATCTTGTCCCCGCTTTTGCCGAGCTGTTTTATAAGAAAATCTGGGCGAACGCCCGCGCAGAGGGCAAGGAGGAGACGCTCCGGCGCGCCATTCGCACCAGCAACCGTCTGCGCCGCATGGGAATCGACGCGCGGCGGACGATGTTCGCCTCCGTACATGCGGCGTTCGGCGGCAACCTCATCAAAATCATCTGCGGCGGTGCGCCGATCCGTCCGGAGATCGGGCAGTTTTTCGACGACATCGGGATACTGCTCATCAACGGTTACGGTATCACCGAGTGCTCCCCGCTGGTCAGCGCCAATCGGGATTTCTTCAACGACCCGGCGACCGTCGGCGTTCCGCTCCTGTGCTGTGAAATCCGCATAGACGACCCGGACGACGAGGGGAACGGCGAGATCTGCGTGCGCGGCGACGTCGTGATGCTCGGCTATTACAAGCATCCGGAGCTGACGGCGCAGGTGCTGGAGCCGGACGGCTGGTTCCACACCGGCGATTTGGGCAGGATGAACGACAAGGGACAGCTTCTGATTACCGGGCGGAAAAAGAACCTGATTGTCCTCAGCAACGGCAAGAACATCTACCCCGAGGAGATCGAAATGCGCATCGCGCAGATCGTCTATATTTCCGAGGTGGTCGTGTATGCGCAGAAGGACGAGCACGGGAACGAAACGGCGCTTTGCGCGGCGGTCTACTGCCAGCCGGATTTTTCGGAGGGTAAGAGTGTGGAGGAGCTGACCGCCTGTCTGAAGACCGACATCGCCGCGGCGTGCGACGCGCTTCCCGACTATAAACGCGTGGCACGCGTGGTGGTGCGCGACCATCCCTTTATCAAGACAACTACCAATAAAATCAGGCGGAATTGCATTGACCGGTGAGCGACCCGGCTCCGCGATTCCCGATGGGCTGTGGCAGATCGGTGCAACAGCCCCTTTTTGTTGTTTTTTTGCAAAAAATTGCGGGAGAATGTGAAAAACCATTGAAATTCCGGAAAAGATGTGATACAATAAAATCGGATATTTGCAGTATCTTTCGCACCGCGCCGCGGTGCTTCGGATAGATTCCTGATATATGATGAAATAAAGGTGGGTACAACCATGGAAATGATAGCCGCATGGTGGGGTTCGTTTGCAGGCGCCTTTGATACTTATGTGATCTCCCCGATTCTCGGAATCGGCTGGAACGATATACTGGACATTCTGTTTTTGGCGGTCGGATTTTACTATATCTATGTTTTTGCACGCGATCGGCGGGCGCTGAATCTGTTTATGGGCATCGCCGCGTTCGGCATTCTCTACCTGTTGACGCTGATCTTCCGGCTTCACGCCATGTATACGATTCTCCACGCGTTCTTCTCGGTGTTCATGGTGCTGATTATCGTCATATTCCAAAGGGAGCTGCGCGACGTTCTGGACAAGATCGGAAGCGCTCTGCGACAGCTTCGTCACATCGGGGTGCAGGCGCACTCGGTGGCATCGGTCACGGCGACCATCGGCGTGCTGTCTGAGGCGGCGTGCGAGTTGTCCCGCGAGAGGTGCGGGGCGCTGATTGTGATTGAGCGCAACACCAAATTGGGCGACTATATCAAAACGGGTGTCGAGCTGGATGCGCTCATGTCGTGCGAACTGCTTGGTAACCTCTTCTTCAATCGTTCGCCGCTTCACGACGGCGCGGTCATCATCCGCGCGGGCAAGGTGTGCGCGGCGGGCTGTATTCTTCCGTCCTCCAAGAGCCAGTCGCTTCCCAAGGATCTGGGAACGCGTCACCGCGCGGCGGTCGGCATCAGCGAGCAGAGCGACGCGGTCGTGATCGTGGTCAGCGAGGAGACGGGAACCATTTCGATCGCCAACAACGGCATCCTCAAGCGCGGGTATAACTCCGGTACGCTCAAGGACGACCTGTTCCTGCTCCTCACGGGCAACACCGAGGAGGGCAACCGGAAAATCCTCCGATCCATTGAGAAAAACGGAGGAACGAAGCCCGGGAAGTGAGATTCCCGGCGACGCCCGCGTGTGTGCGGGAGGTGCGCGTTCCCGCTTTTACGGGCGCGTGATTCTGTGAGAAAGGATTCCCTCGGGCGCGGTGCGTGCCGGGGCAGGCATGGAAGCAGAAATGAAAAATTACAATTTTGAACGGGTGTACGGACCGGAAAATACCGAGCATGTGGAAATTCACAGCAAGGGACATCACGCCAACTGGGGGGTCAAGCTGTTCTGCCTCCTCGCGGCGTTCGTCTTCTGGCTGGTCGTCACCGACATCCGCATGGTGGAGAAGCGGAACCAGCAGGAGCTGGAGGACAAATTATACCATTCCCAGGCGGACACCGACACCGACGCGGGCGGGGAAGCGGAGAACAAATGAGTAGCCGGGGACAACAAATACAACTGCTGATGGAGGGCATCCGGGTCTCCCCCGATACGGAGGAGGCGGCGATTCTCGCCATCGCGCGGGGAAAAATGAAGCGCGCGGGAATCCCGACGGCAGCGCTTCATTTCCGTTTATATAAGCGCGCGGTGGACGCCCGCCATCCCGAGGACATCCGCCTGGTGTGCTCGGTTCTGTGCGAGGCGGAGGGCGACTTTCCCGTCCCCGATGCCAAGCGCCTCGCGGCGTGCGGCGGCAGGGTGATGGAGACCGAGCCGCTTTCGCTCCCGCGCGGGAGCGAGCCGATGGGCGGACGCCCTGTCGTCGTCGGCATGGGTCCGGCAGGCATGTTCTGCGCCTTGCTTCTGGCGGAGAACGGGTACGCGCCCATCCTGATCGACCGCGGCGATTGCGTTGCCGATCGGGTGCGGGCGGTGGAGGCGTTCACCGGGGGCGGCGTGCTGGACACGGAAAGCAATATTCAGTTCGGTGCAGGCGGCGCAGGGACGTTTTCCGACGGAAAGCTGCTCACCCGCATCCGCGACGGGCGGTGCCATTATGTGCTGGAGCGACTGCATGATTTCGGCGCGCCGACGGAGATTCTGACGCAGGCAAAGCCCCATGTGGGCACGGATATTCTGCGGCAGGTGGTCGATCACCTGCTGGAGCGCGTCTGCGCGTGCGGCGGCACGGTTCTGTACCGCGCCCGCCTGGACGGGCTGGAGGAGCACGGGGACGGCAGTCTGACGCTCCGGACAACGGCGGGCGACTTTCACGCCCCCGCCGTCGTGCTTGCCATCGGAAACAGCGCGCGGGACACCTACCGCATGCTGATCGAGGGGCAGTACGCCATCGAGCCGAAGCCGCTGTCGGTCGGCGTCCGCATCGAACAGTTGCAGGAGGACATTGACCGGGCACTCTATGGGCGCTTTGCCGGGCATCCGTCGCTGGGGCACGCGGAATACGCGCTGTCGGACACGCGGCGGGAACGCGGCGTTTATACGTTTTGCATGTGCCCGGGCGGGCAGGTGATCGCCGCGGCGTCCGAGGAGGGCGGCGTGGTGGTCAACGGTATGAGCACCCACGCGCGGGACGGGAAGAACGCCAACTGCGCGCTTGTCGTGTCGGTCGGTTGTGAGGATTACGAGCCGGTGGACGGAAGCACGGCGCTCGGGGCCATCGCGTATCAGCGGCGCATCGAGCGGGAGGCGTTCCGGCTGGGTGGCGGAGATTACCGCGCGCCGGTGCTGACCGTAGGGGATTTCCTCGCGGGCGAGGTGCGGCATGAGCCGTCGCGGATTCTTCCGACCTACGGCGGCGGGCGGGTGCGCCTTGCGGATATTTCCCGCGCCTTCCCGGAAAATGTCAATGAGGGTCTGCGGTACGGGCTTTCTTCCCTGAACCGCAAGCTGCACGGCTTTGCCTGCCCGGACGCGGTGCTGACGGCGGCGGAGACGAGAACCTCGGCGCCGGTCCGCATCCTGCGGGACGCGGAGGGCAGGGCGCTCGGGCATCCGTCGGTCTATCCGTGCGGCGAGGGCGCGGGCTATGCCGGAGGCATCACCAGCGCGGCGGTAGACGGCATCCGGACGGCGCAGTCCCTGATGGCGCGTTTCGCGCCCGCGGGGGAAGCGTAAGCCGGGATTGAAGACGAAAGAAACTTTGCAGAGGATTTTCCGGCAGAACACTGAGAGAACAGAGCCGGGAGATTTCCGGCAGAACACTGAGAGAACAGAGCCGGGAGGTTTCCGGCAGAACACTGAGAGAACAGAGCCGGGAGGTTTCCGGCAGAACACAGAGAGAGTGGCAGGACAGATGCCTGCGGACGAAAAACAGAACGCGGCAGAGAACGGGCAGATGCCGTTTTCATTTGTCGGTGCGAGCAGGAGTTGGAACGATCAGCATGGAACAATGGAAACAAAGAAATAAAATATGGACAGAGCTGGGCGCGGATGACGCGGAGGCGGCGTGCGTCCGGAAAATTGCCGATGAGGTGGGAATTTTGCCGCTGACCGCACGGGTGCTTTACAACCGCGGGTGCCACAGCCCGGAGCAGGCGCGGGCGTTTTTGCAGATGAGCGATGAAAAAATGCACGATCCCTTTCTCCTGTGCGACATCGAAAAGGCGGTCGCCCGCATCCGGCGCGCCGTGGAGCAGAAGGAACGCATTGCCATCTACGGGGACTATGACGTGGACGGCGTGACGTCGGTCAGCCTGCTGTACCTGTTCCTCTCGGGCATGGGGGCGGACGTCGGCTATTATATTCCCAGCCGCACCCGCGACGGCTACGGTGTGTCCTGCGCCGCGATCGACATGCTTGCCAAGCAGCGGCAGGTCAAGCTCATCGTTACCGTGGATACGGGAATTACCGCGGTGGAGGAAACGGCGTACGCCCGTGAGCGGGGCATCGACATGGTGATTACCGATCATCACGAGTGCCACGCCGAGCTTCCGGACGCCTGCGCGGTCGTCAACCCGCACCGACCGGACTGCGATTATCCGTTCCGCGAGCTGGCGGGTGTGGGGGTAGTGTTCAAGCTGCTCTGCGCCTATGAAATGACGCTGTGCGCCGAGCGCGGTGAGCCGGTCGTCGAGGGTGTGCGGCGCGTCTGCGACGCCTACGCCGACCTGGTGGCGCTCGGAACCATCGCCGACGTCATGCCGATCGTGGACGAAAATCGCATCATCGTTGCCTACGGTCTGCGCAAGATCGCCGGAAACTGCCGCCCGGGGCTGTCTGCCCTGATCGACGCGACGCTTCCGTCGACCAAAATGCGCGGGGGATTTCCGGTTCCGCTGACGCCGCAGGAGCGCGCCGAGGGACGGCGCAAGCGCATCAATTCGGGCTTCATCGGCTTTGGCATCGCGCCGCGGATCAACGCTGCGGGACGCATGAGTTCTGCATCGGAGGCGGTCGAGCTACTGCTCTCGGACACCGAAGAGTCCGCCCGCACGCTGGCACAGCGGCTTTGCGAGGTCAACGCGCGGCGGCAGGTCGAGGAAAACCGCGTCGCGGAGCAGGCGTATCGCATGATCGAGGAGACGCTGGACCCGGAGAACGACCGGGTGATCGTCCTGGAGGACGACACGTGGCCGCAGGGCATCGTCGGTATCGTTGCCTCGCGTGTGACCGAGCGCTACGGACTGCCCTCCATTCTGATCTCCTTCGACGGCGCGACGCGCGGGTATCCCTGCGCCGACGACATCGGCAAGGGCTCGGGGCGCAGTGTCAAGGGAATGAACCTGGTGGAGGCGCTCATGGCGTGCGAGCCGCTTCTGGTCCGCTTCGGCGGACACGAGCTGGCGGCGGGAATGTCCATTCAGCGCGGCAACATCGAACGCTTCCGCCGACGCATCAACGAGTACGCACGGCAGAGGTTGTGCGACGAGGAGCTGGCGGTTCATCTGGACGCCGACTGTGAGGTGGAGCCGGGTGAGCTGACCATGGAGCTGGCACAGGAGCTGAATCTGCTGGAGCCGTTCGGTGTTTCCAACCCGGTGCCGCAGTTTATTCTGCGGGATATGCGCGTGGAGCGCGTGACCCCTCTGGGTGGCGGCAAGCATACGAAATTTCTTCTGTCGCACGACGACGCATCGGTGCCCGCGGTCTGCTTCGGTGTACCGACGGCGCAGTGCCACGTCTCGGCGGGCGACCGCGTGGACGTGCTGTTTCAGGTCAACATCAACGAGTTCCAGGGGGAGACATCCCTGCAACTGATCGTCAAGGATTTTCGGATCAGCGCCTCCTTTGCTGCGGAACAGCGGAGCGTACGGGAGCGATATGAGCAGATCCGCGCGGGCGCGCCCTTCGATGAGCGCGACGGGGACATCATTCCCGGAAGAGAAGATTTTGCTTTGGTTTACAGTTACCTGCGGCGGGAATTCCGTCAGGGTAATACCACATTTCACGAACATACGCTCCTGTGCGCGCTGGAATCCATCGCACCGGGGCAGATCAATTACATCAAGTTGAAGTTTATCCTCCGGGTGCTGGAGGAGCTGCAGATCTGCGGCGTCAGCGAGCCGAGAGAGGGTTTCTATATTTTCGATATTTACTTCACTCCGACCAAGACCTCGATCGATAAGTCCGGAATCCTGAAAAAACTGCGGGGGCAGTATAGGAAAACCGAGTGAGAGGTCCGTATTCCGGAAGAAAGGGAGCTTTCGATCACCGAAAGCCATGGTGAACCGGTTATGGCAAGTCCTGTCCATACCGACATAAAAAATCTGATGGCGATGCTGGTCGCCACGGGGAAAAATTACGACCTGGATAAGATTCAGCGCGCTTATGATTACGCGAGCGCGCTGCACGCCGGACAGGTCCGTGCCAGCGGCGAGCCGTATATTTCTCACCCGATCGCCGTGGCGGAAATCGTCGCGGGGCTGGAGCTGGACACCGACTCCATCTGTGCGGCACTGCTCCATGATACGGTGGAGGACTGCGCCGACAAGACCAACCTCAAGGAGATCGAGAAAAAGTTCGGCAAAGACGTGGCAATGCTGGTGGACGGTCTGACCAAGATCGTCATGCTGCAAGTGGACGACAAGGAGGAGGCGCACATCGAGAGCCTGCGCAAAATGCTGCTCGCCATGTCGCACGACGTCCGCGTCATCTTCATTAAACTGTGCGACCGGCTGCACAATATGCGCACGCTTGACGCCAAGCCCGAGCCGAAGCGCCGTCTGACCGCACTGGAAACCATGCAGGTCTACGCGCCGCTGGCGCACCGCCTCGGTATGCAGAAGATCAAGCTGGAGCTGGAAAATCTCAGTCTTTCCTACCTCGACCCCATCGGCTACAATGAGGTCAAGACCGACATTGAGAAAAAGTACGGGCAGAACGCCGGCTTCATTGAGAACATCCGCCGGATGGTCGAGAACAAGCTCAACGAAAACCATATCCACTTCCAGCTGGAAGGGCGCATCAAGTCGGTCTATTCCGTTTACCGCAAGATGTACAACCAGAATAAGAGCTTCGACGAAATCTACGATTTCTACGCCCTGCGCGTCATCGTGGACGACGAGGCGGCGTGTTACTGCGTGCTGGGGTATATTCACGAGATGTTCCGCTCCATTCCCGGTCGGTTCAAGGATTATATCTCCACGCCGAAGCCGAATATGTACCGCTCACTTCACACCACGGTCATCGGACACGACGGCATCCCCTTTGAGGTGCAGATCCGGACGTGGGAAATGCATCAGTTCGCCGAATACGGTATGGCGGCGCACTGGAAGTATAAATCGGGCGTCTCCACCAAGGAGGAAATGGACAAAAAGCTGGAATGGATCGCCCGCCTGATCGAGACCGAGGACGGCACGCGCGACCCGGACGAGTTTTTGCACGCGCTCAAAACCGATATTTTCCACGACGAGGTGTTCGTGTTCACGCCCAAGGGCGACGTCATCTCGCTCCCGCAGGGGGCGACGGTCATCGACTTTGCCTACGCGATTCATTCCGAGGTTGGAAACAAGATGGTGGGCGCCAAGATCAACGGCATGATCGTGCCGATCGACCGCTCCCCCGAAAACGGAGAGATCGTTGAAATCCTGACCTCGGCGGGAAGTAAGGGTCCCAGCCGCGACTGGCTCAACATCGTCAAGACCAGCGAAGCACGCAATAAAATCCGCCAGTGGTTCAAGAAAGTGACGCGCTCGGAAAACGTCGTCGCCGGCAAGGCGATGGTGGACGCCGAGATGAAGAAGTACGCACGCACGCTGACTGACGCGGAGATGGCGGAGGTCGTCAGCAACGTCGCGCAAAAGGCGGGCTACGCGACGGCGGAGGATCTGTACAGCACGCTCGGCTACGGCGGCGTGGCAATCACCAAGGTCGCCATCAAGCTGCACGACGAGTATGTCCGCCTTTACCGCGCAAGGCTGGAGGAACAACAAAAGGCGGAAACTGCGGGGCTGACGCTGGAGGAGCAGACACAGTCGATTCAGCGTGCGGCGGAGGGCGCGGCGAAGCCGAAGAATCTGCGCTCCAACAGCGGCATTATCGTGGACGGCGAGAGCGGTTGTCAGGTCAAATTTGCCAAGTGCTGTAACCCGCTTCCGGGCGATGCGCTGATCGGCTTCATCACCAAGGGCTTCGGCATTTCCATCCACAAGCGCGACTGCCCCAATGTCATCGCCGGGCTGGAAAAGCCGGAAAACGAGGGGCGTTGGGTCACGGCGGAATGGGAGCGCGGTACGAACAGCGCGAGCAAGGACCTGTACGAGGCGCTCCTGCAGGTTCACACCGAGAACAGGATCGGTGCGCTGGCGGACGTCACGGGGGCGCTGGCGGATATGAAGGTCTCTATCCTTCAGATCAACAGCACCATCCGCGCCGACGGGACAAGCATCATTTCTCTCAAGGTCAGCTGCAAAAATACCGAACACTATACGTCTATCGTCTCCCGGCTCAAGAGTCTGCCGGGCGTGACCGACGTGGTGCGCGGCTTCGTCTCCTGAGCGCTGACCGTTGGCGGTAAGGCGACAGATTTTTCGCGGCAGACAACAACAAACGGACAAGGAGATTCTATTTTCATGAAAGCAGTGATACAGCGCGTCCGCGAGGCGCGGGTGACGGTGGACGGCGAGATCGTGGGACAGTGTTCCGCGGGGCTGATGGTTCTGCTCGGCGTTGCGGAGAATGACGACGGAACGGACGCCGAGCTCCTCGCGCAAAAAATCGTCAAATTGCGGATTTTCTGCGACGGCGACGGTAAAATGAACCTCTCGCTCCGCGATGTCGGCGGGGAAATGCTGGTCGTCTCGCAGTTCACCCTGCTGGCGGACACCTCGCACGGAAACCGCCCGAGCTTTTTCGGGGCGGGGTCGCCCGAACACGCAAGAGCGCTGTATGAAAAATTTGTCGATCTGGTCGCGGAGCAGGGCATCCCGACGCAAACGGGACGCTTCGGCGCCGATATGCAGGTGTCGCTGGTCAACGACGGTCCGGTCACACTCATTCTCGACTCGGCGATATACCGGAAAACAATCAAAGGCAAGGAGTGACAACGCGCGTATGAAATTGCAGATCGAGGGAAAAATCAATCCATACTACGTGCAGATGCTGTGCATGATCTTTTTCCCGGGAACCAAATTTTCCGAGACGGCGACCGGGAGCGAGGACGAGCCGTCCCTGTCGCTCGTCATGCGCGAGGAGGGGCAGGGATATACCGCCCTCGCGGTCATGTCGCTCGGGGACAAGTCTGCCGATGCGCAACAGCACGTGGACTTCTGCCCGTCCCATACCAAGGAGCGGACGGCAAAGCTGGCGGTCGGCGGCGCGGTCATGAACGCCGGGGAAAAGCTGCTCGGCTACCGCCCGGCGTGGGGAATCCTGACCGGCGTGCGTCCCGCGAAAATGGCGATGGAACTGCTCCGCGCGGGGGAAACCCCCGACCGGACGCGACATCTTCTGGTGGAAAACTACTTCACTAACCCCAAAAAGGCGGCGCTCGCGACCGACGTGGCGCTGTGCGAGCGGGCGCTCGTAGGCACGCCCGACCGACGGGATTGCAGTCTTTATATCTCCATTCCGTTTTGCCCGACGCGGTGTGCGTATTGCTCGTTTGTGTCGTACACCTCGCGCCGACTGCTTTCACTGATTCCCGAGTATTTGGTGGCGCTGACGGCGGAGACCCGACGACTGCTGGAGGCAATCCGCGAAATGGGACTTCATCTGAAAACCGTCTATATCGGCGGCGGAACGCCCACCATTCTGGAGGCGGATCAGCTCCGCTACCTCCTGTCCGCCATTGCGGAGGAGACGGACGTGACAGCGCTGGAGGAATACACGCTGGAGTCCGGACGCCCCGACACCATCACGGCGGAAAAGTTCGCTGTGGCAAAGGAATACGGCGTGACGCGCGTCAGCGTCAACCCCCAGTCGCTCTGCAACGAGGTGCTCCGCTACATCGGACGCAGTCATACGGCGGAGGAGTTCCTGCGGGCGTATGACGTGGCGCGGGAGTCCGGCATATCCTGTATCAACACCGACCTGATCGCCGGCTTGCCCGGCGATGATTTCCGGACATTCTCCCGCTCGTTCGACAAAATACTCAAGCTCGCGCCGGAAAATATCACCGTCCATACCTTCTGCGTCAAAAAGGCGGCGGACCTGGCGCACGGCAGTCTCGACGTCTACTCCCGCCAGGGCGGAGACGCGGGCAAATGCATCGACTACACGCAGATTCGCGCGCCCAAGATGGGATATATCCCGTATTATATGTACCGTCAGAAGAACACGGTGGGCAACTTCGAAAATGTCGGATTCGCCAAGCCGGGCAAGGAGGGGCGGTATAATGTCTATATGATGGAGGAATACCATTCGGTCTTTGCCGCGGGCGCGGGCGCGGTCACAAAGGCGGTCGATTATCAGCCGCACGACGGCTCGGCGCCGCAGATCGCGCGGTTCTTCAACTATAAGTATCCTTACGAATATCTCCGCGACAGCCAGACAGAGGCAAAGGTCGCGTTCATGAAAAAATTCTATGAGGAGCGTGGGCTTCTCAACTGACGGAGGCGATTATGTCGGTTTTGCATGCACCGGGGAGCTTTTCCTCGGAACAGGAAGCAGAGGAATATGTCGTCGCCTGCGAGCGGGCTTTCGCACGGCAGGTGGACGAGGTGTCGGCGCGCCTTTCGGCAATGCCGGATCTGAAATTTATCGGTCTGTCCGGTCCCACCTGCGCGGGAAAAACAACGGCGGCAGGCATCCTGACCGATCATTTGGTACGCGGGGGACACCGCGTGCATCTGATCTCACTGGACAATTTCTTTCGCGAGCAACCGGACGGGCGGCGTCTGATGGAGGATCCGGACGGCGCGAAAAAGCTGGATTTTGACTCGGTGGAGGCGCTGGATCTGCCGCTTCTGACGAGCGCGCTGGACTCCCTCATGCAGACGGGAAGTATGTGCGTGCCGCGCTACGATCTCGGTCGGGGGCGTCGGCAGGGCGTCGAGACGGTCACGGCGGAGGACGCGAGCGATGTCTTTCTGTTTGAGGGCATTCAGGTGGTCTACCCGCAGGTCAACGCACTGCTGCGCCGTTATCCCTATCACAGCATGGCAATCTGCGTGGGGCAGTCACTCGACGTTGGCGGCGTGACATACGACCCGGTGGACATCCGCCTGATGCGGCGGCTGGTGCGGGACTATTTCTTCCGCTCTTCCGACGCGCAGTTCACGTTTTTTTTGTGGGAAAGCGTCCGTGCCAACGAGCAAAAAAACATTCTGCCGCATCTTTACATGTGCGACGAGACGTTGCATTCCCTGATGGGGTATGAAGTGGGCATGCTTCGCCCGTATCTTGAGACCATTCTCGGTCAGTTGCCGGAGGCGAGCGTGTACCGCCCGATGGCAGACCGTATTCTGGAAAATATATCGTCGGTGCAACCGCTCATGACACAGTGGCTGCCCGCAAGCGCGCTGTATCGGGAATTTGTCCCTTTGCAGTAAGGGACGTTCCGAACGAGGAGGAATTTACATGAAAATACTGTTCAAAAACGCGAGACTGATGACGGACACATCGGACGCGGGGCAAAGCGTCGTTGCCGTTGAGAACGAGCGCATCGTTTCGATCGGCACCGAGTTGCCCGCGGAGGACGGATACGACCGGGTGATCGACTGCCACGGAAATCTGCTGATGCCCGCGTTCTATAACGCCCACTGTCACAGCGCCATGACGCTGTTCCGCGGCATTGGAGAGGATCTGCCGCTCCGCCGCTGGCTGGACGAGGCGATCCTGCCCGCGGAGGACAAGCTGAATTTCCGCCGCACCTACTACGGTTCGCGGCTTGCCATCGCCGAGATGATCCGGAACGGCATCGTCTCGTTCAGCGACATGTACATGTTCGTGGATGCGACCGCTGAGGCGGTGCTGGAGGCGGGAGTGAAAGCCAACCTGTCCCGCTCCATCGTTTCATTCGACCCCGGCATCAAGCCGGAGGAGGACGCGCGCTTCGCCGAGGCGGTGCGGCTGGCGGAGCAATACAACGGTGCGGGCGACGGACGGTTGAAGATCGACATGTCATTGCACGCGGAGTATTCCAACGTCGAGGCAACCTGCCGCTACATCGCCGCCTATGCCGCCGAGCACGGTCTGCGGATGCAGCTTCACGCCTCCGAGACCGAGGCGGAGCACCTGCAATGCATCGAACGCCACGGCATGACGCCGATCGCGTATTTCGCGTCGCTCGGCGTGCTGGACGTTCCGACCAGCGCGGCGCACTGCGTGTGGTGCACCGACGAGGACCTTGTCGTGATGAAAGAAAAGGGCGTTTTCCCGGTTCACAACCCGACCAGCAACTGCAAATTGGGCAGCGGCGTCATGAATCTGCGCGCCATGCTCGACGCGGGACTGCCGGTGGCGCTCGGAACCGACGGCGCGGCGTCCAACAATTCGCTGGACATCCTCAAGGAAATGCAGCTCGCGGCAATCCTGCACAAGGGGGTCAACCGTCGGGCGGACATCATCCGCGCCGAGGAATTGCCCGCGCTCGCCACCCGCAACGGTGCACTCTCGCAGGGACGTGAGGATTGCGGCTTGCTGGAGGTCGGCGCGCGCGCCGATCTGATTCTGATCGACATGAACGCGGTCAATAACATCCCCAGCAAGACGCCGGCGGGAACGCTGGCATACAGCGCAAATGTTTCCAATGTATTACTTACCATGTGCGACGGGCGCATACTTTTCGAGAACGGAGAGTATAATTCGATTGATATCGAATGTCTGCGCTTTGAGGCACGGCAGATCATTCGGCATTACTTCGATTGAAGAATTTCGATTGAAGAATTTTCCGAAAAGGAGCGCGTGCACATGAGCCTGAGCGTCAACCCCCGATCCCATCGCGACGCCGGGGCGAACCGGAGTCTGCCGCGAAACGCCCCCCGCCGTGACCGCCCGTCCCGAGGCGCGAGTGCCCCGACCGGAAGAGCGGGCGACCCGACCGGAAGAGCGGGCGACCCGACCCAAGGCGCGAGTGCCCCGACGCAAATCGCGGGGTGCCCGGTCCGGACGTCGGGCGGCGCGCAGGGCAATGCCTTTTTGTCCGGCGTCGCGGTTCTGACCGTCTCCACCGTGCTCGTGAAGATCGTGGGGTTGCTTTATAAAATCCCCATGCTGCACGTGCTCGGAAGCGAAGGCATGGGGTATTTTAATGCGGCGTACGAATGGTACGCGCTGTTCTGCACCGTGGCGACGGCGGGACTTCCGATCGCCGGTTCCATGCTCATCGCGCAGGCGCGTGCCAGAAGAGATTTTGCGGCGGTCGGGCGCGTGGAGGGCTCGATGCTCCGACTGTTTCTCGGTCTGGGAGTCGGCGGGGCGCTTCTGATGTATTTGGGCGCCGGCGTGTTTGCCGGGGCGATCGGCAGTCCGGACACCGCCTACGCTTTGCGGGCGGTCGCACCGACGCTTTTGTTTTCCTGCCTGTCCGGGGCGTACCGCGGGTACTTCCAGGGCTTTGAAAATATGGCGCCGACGGCACTGTCTCAGGTGATCGAAGCGCTGGGGAAGCTCCTGTTCGGGCTGGGCTTTGCCGCCTTTGCGTGGCGACGCGGCATGAGCGCCCCGCATATCGCCGCGTGGGCGATGCTGGGGCTCTCCCTCGGCGTGGCTGTCTCGGTGGGCGTTCTGATGCTCCGGCGGGCGACGTTCCGCCCGACGGAATCGGCGAGCGCGCTTCCCCGGGACAGCGGCGAGGAGGCGGTCAGACCGTTGCGGGGACTGCTTGGCGTGGCGGTTCCGCTGACGGTCGGCTCCGCCATTCTGTGCCTGACCAAGGTGGTGGATATGGCGATGATTCTACGGCGCTTGCAGGACATCGGCTACGACACGGCGGGCGCAAATGCGCTCTACGGCGGCTATACGACCATGGCGGTGCCAATCTTCAATCTGATTCCGTCGCTGGTCACGTCGGTGGCGCTGGCGCTGGTTCCCGCGCTGACCGCGGCAATCAAGCGCGGCGACCGGGAGGCTCAGCGCACGACGTCGCAAACGGCGTTCCGCCTGACGGTTCTGCTCTCGCTCCCGTCCACGGCGGCGGTGGCAATTTACAGTCGCGCGATTTTGCACCTTTTGTTCCGCGGCGACCGGGCGGCGGCGGACGCGGCGGCGCCGCTTCTCTCCCTGCTTGCCGTTTCCATCTTTTTTTCGAGTCTGATTACCACGACAAATGCCATTTTGCAGGCGTACGGGCGGGTGCATGCCCCTATTGTTTCCATGCTCGTCGGCTCGCTGATTAAGCTGGTCGGGGCATATCTGCTGATCGGCATCCCGCGGGTGAACATTGCGGGCGCACCAATCAGCACCTTCCTGTGCGACGCTTCCATCGTCGGCATCAACCTGTTTCTGATCCACCGGACGACGGATGTTCTGCCCCCGCTGGGGAGCGCTTTGCTCCGCCCACTGGGAGTTTCGCTTGCCGCGGTCGGAGTCCCCGGACTGGCGTTCGCATTTCTCGTCGGGCGGGGATATTCCGAATTTCTGCTGTTCGCCGCCGCGGTGCCGCTGACCGTCGGACTGTTCCTCTTGCTTTGCCTGCGCGCGCGCCTGATCGGGCGGGCGGACCTGGCGTTGCTTCCCGGGGCAGGGGGCGAGCGCGTTCTGCGCCTGTGGGGAAGGCTCAGACGGACATAAGTCCGGTTGATTCCCCGGCAAAAACAGCTCACGCATAAGAGCGGGGTCACACAAAACCAAAGGAGACATAAAGCCAATGAAAGAACAAATGCCGGATTTTGACACGTGGCGCGCGCAGACGATGGAACGCCTTGCCGCGCAGAAAAGGTATGATTTTTCGGATCTTTGCGACATCGTGCGGATCCTGCGCGCGCCGGGCGGCTGCCCGTGGGATCGGGAGCAGGATCATCACTCCATCCGTAGGGGAATGATCGAAGAATGTTATGAGGTTGTGGAAGCGATCGACCGGGAGGACGCGGAGCTTTTGCGTGAGGAGCTGGGAGACGTTCTGCTTCAGCTTGTGTTCCACGCGGGCATCGAGGAGGACGTCGGGCGCTTTGACATCCACGACGTGGCAAACGACGAGTGCGTCAAGATGATTCACCGCCACCCGCATGTTTTCGGAACGGCGCACGCCGAGTCGTCCGCGCAGGTTCTGGACAACTGGGAGTCCATCAAAAAAGAGGAAAAACACCGCTATACCCTGGAGGAGCAGCTTGCGGCAATCCCGCCTGTGCTCCCGGCGCTGATGCGCGCCTCCAAGGTGCAGAAAAAGGCGGGGGAAGCCGGTGCGACGATGACGGCGGCAGAGGCGCAGGTACAGATCGCGGAGTGCACGGCGGCGCTGAGTCAGGCGACGGAGACGGAGGAAAAATCCGCGCTGATCGGTCGCATCCTGTTCTGCACAGTGGCGCTCAGCCGCGCGGCGGATACGGATGCAGAGGAGGCTTTGACGCGTGAAACGGAAAGATTTATGATGTCCGTGACAAAAAAACACGCCTAAAACGCTCAAAAAATAGGAAAATAAGCAAAAAACCTATTGCAATCCAAAAAAAAGTATGTTATACTTAAGTGAAAATACGCCAAGGGCGTACTCATTAAGTTAAAATCGAAAGGATCAAACACCATGAACAAATCTCAATTGATTGAGGCCGTTGCGGAAAAGGGCGGCATGAAGAAAAAGGACGCCGAGGCTGCTGTCAACGCGATCACCGAAACCATTGCGACAGCGATGAAGAATGGTGACAAGGTTCAGATCGTCGGCTTTGGTACGTTCGAAGTGAAAGAGCGCAACGCGAGAACCGGTCGCAATCCCAAGACGGGCGAGACCATCAACGTTCCCGCAAGCAAGCACCCCGCGTTCAGCGCAAGCAAGGCTCTCAAGGATCAGATGAACTGATTCGCGAGCGAAACGGAGACGTCCATGCGATTGGACAAGTTTTTGAAGGTGTCCCGCATCATCAAGCGCCGCACCGTTGCCAATGACGCGTGCGACAATGCCCATGTGACCGTCAACGGTCGCCCTGCCAAGGCTTCGTATGACGTCAAGGTGGGGGATGTGCTGGAGATCACTTTCGGCGAGCGTGTTCTGAAAATCCGGGTCACTGACGTGCAGGAGCATGTCGGAAAATCCGGCGCGACCGAACTGTATGAGGTCGTGGAATAACTGTCAATACTCCCGCATATATTTCATCAGAATGTATGCGGGAGGGTTGTTATGAACGAGATCAGAAAAGACGCGCCTGCGGCGCAGCACAGCTTTGTCGTTCAGGAAAGAGCGCATGTGGAGATCCGGGGCATGACGGAGGTCATCAGCTTCGACGAAAACACGGTGACGCTGGCGACGACCGGCGGGAACATGTGCATTGAGGGCAGCGAGCTTCGCGTCAACGTCCTGGACGTCAAAGAGGGAACCGTGATGGTCGACGGTCACATCGACAGTATCGGATACACGGATATTGCCGCATCGGGGACGTCGCGCGGTTTCTTCGGGCGACTGCTCCACTGACCGCACCGCATTGTATTCGGTGACGTCGGATGGAAGTATCGCAAAGAGCACTGGCGCTTCTTCTGTGCCGCGCATTTTTGTGCGGAGTGGCACTGGGCGCGTTTTATGATGTTCTGCGCATTACGCGGCTGTGGATGGGAGAGGGTCTCCCGCCGGCGGCACGCGCCTTAGAAGGGCGGCTGGCGTTGCCGGAAAAACTGCGATTTTTCCATATGCCGCGTGTGTTCCGCCGCCCCGGTGGGGTCGCTGGCGGGATTCTGATTTTTTTTGAGGATGTTTTGTTTTGCCTCGTGTGCGCGGTGGTGCTGATTCTGGAGTTGTACGTCTGCAACGACGGGCAATTCCGCCTGAGTGCGCTGGCGTGCATGCTGGTCGGCGTGTTCGCGTACCTGATCTCCTTGGGACGCGGCGTCCTGCTCGTCAGCGGAACGCTGACCGCGATTCTCCGCGCGGCGGTTCAGTGGACGGTGGCGCTTGTTTGCTTTCCGTTCTGTCACATGTTCCGATGGGTAGGACGGCTGACCGCACCGATGCGGCGCCGCGTGGCGGCAGGAGTGCGGAACCTCTTTTTCCGCGTTGGGGGCGCATGGCGTGCCTTTTGGGAGAAGGTCAAAGGATTGCGCAGGAAAAAGACGGGGGACGGCGAGAAAAAGCAAGCCCAGCCGGTTGTGGAGATGCGCTCGACGGAAATCGAACCCCGCCGACGGAATCTTTCTACACCCGGGTCGTTTCACGCGGGGAGCGGGTGCACCGTTCACGCGACACAGCGCCCGGAGAACGGCAGATGACCGATGACCGATTGGCGGTGGGCGATGGCGATGGATAAGGGCAAGAGTAATGGACGATAGTCCACGGACGAACGGCGATCGACGCCCGACGTTTGAAACAGGGCGGGGGCGCACGCGAGTGAAAATGCAGGAGAGGAGCGGATGTTGAAATGAATTTTCCACGAATTTCCATACGGGAAAACCGGCAGGGACGCACGGGACTCAGCCTTGCGCTCCGGTGTTTTTTGATTCTCATTCTGGTGGTCTCCTCGGTGGTTTTCGCGTCGCGCCTGGCAAGCTACCATCATCTGAAAGAGCAAAAGCAGGCGCTTCTGGAGCAGAAGCAGAGTACGGAGGAGCGCATCGGTGAGATCGACCACGCGCTGAACAGCCAGCTTGATGAAGAGGAAATCATTCGTCTCGCGCGGGAAAAGTTCCACTTGGTGTTCCCGTGGGAGAAAGTTTACTATAATGGGCAGGGAACCACACAGCCGTGATGCCGCGTTCCCGGAAACGGCGGACGTGTGACAGAGGATGGGCGGCGCAGATGCCGACAAGGAAAAGATGGAGAAGAAACAGAAGAATGCCTCGGGAGCGGTGATTGCCGTCAACCGACAGGCACGGCATGAATATTTTATTGATGAGGCGTACGAGGCGGGAATCGCGCTGTTCGGAACGGAGGTCAAGAGCGTCCGGGCCGGGCACGTCAACCTCAAGGACGCCTACTGCTCGATCGAGAACGGGGAATTGCTCGTGTATCAGATGCACATCAGCCCCTATGAGCAGGGGAATATTTTCAACCGGGAGCCGTTGCGCCCCAAGAAGTTGTTGATGCACAAGCGGGAGATTCTCAAACTGTTCGGGCAGGTCTCGCAAAAAGGCTATACGCTCATCCCCCTGAAGTTATATTTCAAGGGCTCGCACGTTAAGGTGGAGCTTGGGCTTTGCCGCGGCAAAAAGCTGTATGACAAGCGGGACGATGCGGCGCAGAAGTCAGCGCAACGAGACATGGGACGGCGCGTCAAACAACAGAATTACGAGGACTGATGCCGGGACTTGTTTCCGGTTGGTTGGACAAAAGAGCATGGGGGAGCCGCGCGGAAGCGCGACTCCCCCTTTTGAAGATTGTCTGTACTTGCAGAACAGAGCCCGGCGGCGTGCCGCCGGGCTGTCGTAGCATGACTTTTCCGTGGCGTGGGATAGGATGTTGGCGTGGGCTCTTGTGCGGCGCAGGTCTGTTCATTCTGCGGACGATGCCGAGGTTGCCTGATTCAGCGCACCAAAGGGTCGGTGTCAACCGACCGCCGACACTCTCAGCCGTCGGCGTCCGGGGGTATGTGCGGGATTCAAGAGAATTACTGCGTTTCAAAATGGGATTATCGTATTCAAAAGGACAAGTCACTCAAAGGGGCGAGCCGCATCCAAAGGAGCGAGCTACACATTCAAAAGGAGCTGTCGCGCTTCGCGCGACAGCTCCTTTTTTGTTAGGTCTGAATTACTTGATGGTCGTTTTGTAATTGTAACCGAATTCCAGTCCGTTGCGGAATGCGAAGCGCAATTCAAGTGCGCCGGTGCCGGAAATCTCTACATCAATGACGACGTTCTCAAGATAGTCAACATCCTCGGTGAAGGTGTACTTGGCAATCTTCGCCTTGCTTGAAGCAGTCGAGACCAGCGAGATGGTACCCTCTTCCCAAGCGGCGTGACCGGTGTTGCACACCGTGACGCGTGCGTAGGTCTTGCCGTCCTTTTCGTAGGTCTGGAAGTCCTTGACCATGCCGTTGACGTACTTCAGCGGGTAAGCGCCGTCGGTCTTGGTTCCGCCGACTGCCATGTCCACCACGTCCTCAGCGTAGAACTTCTCGCCGAAGGTGGTCTGCTGGCTATTGATGAAGTCGAACGTCTTGCCCGTGTTGAACAGGTTGGCGAGCTGATCCTTGATCTTGAGGAACATGTCGTAGATACCGCGTGGGTTCTTTTCGTCACGCTCGATCGAAATCAGCTTTTCGCCGGTCGTCTGCCGCTCGCCCTGCGAAATGAAGAGCGGCGCGTACTGACGAAGTACTGTGGTGCAGGGACGATCGGAGCCATCCGGGTTCAGGATGCCGTAGTCGGAGTTTTCGCCGATACGGAAGCCGCCGGCGTAGTACCAGCAGAACATGCCGGAGGTGTAGCTCTTATAAGCGTACTCCAGAACTCTGCGGTAGTAGTTTGCAGTGTTCTCCAGACTCAAGGAGTTATCGGTGAAGTTTGAACCGGTCCAGCTGCTCTTGCCGTACTCCTTCCAGACAACAGGCGCGTCCGGCATGGTGTAGCGTGCGTAAGCGTTGGCGAACGGAATCTGAAGCATGCTGACGTCGGAGTTGGCGTCGAGCGCGTAGCCCTCCGGCTCCATCAGATCGACTGCACCCGCCAGGCTCTGGAAGTCGTAACGACCATTGACGGGGCTCACAGAGGGGCTCCCCGACATGGACATACGGAAGGAGTAGAGGTGGTTGTTGTCGAATTGACGCATGTAGGTGAACGTGGCGTTGAAATCATCGGCAATGACATCGTCCAGGAAGCGGTAGTAAGCGGCGATCATCTTCGCCTGGCTGTCTGTGGGATTGCCGAAGGTGTTGTCGTCGGGACCGACGACCAGACCTGCGCTGTTGCGCGGCGCCTTGCAGCCCCACAGTGCCTCAGCGTGCTCGACCGAACCGTACTGGTCGAGAATCCACTGACGCCACTGAGCGTCGTAGATGTAACGTCCGAGGTCGCCGGATGCGGCGTACGAGCCCATCGCACGCTCCCAGCAGATGTCGTAGGCAATGATATTATCCACTTCCGAGAAGTGCTGGGGAACGATCAGCTTTTCCGCGTTTTCTTTGGTGAAGTACAGGAAGTCGCCCGTCGCTCTGTTGTCGGAGTTGCCGGAGCGGATGGAGAGGTCAACGTAAATTCCCAGCTCGTCGCACTGACGGATCAGGTCGAGCATGTTGTTGGAATCCGCGCCCTGTGCGTGAATGAAGACGGAGACCGCGTTCATGCCCATATCCTTGATGTGGAGCAGGTCGTCGTGAATGACCTCGGGATCGTATGCCGCGGAGTGGATGTAATGCTCAAAGGTGGTTCCGACGTTCGGGATGGTGGCAGTGTCGGCAACGCCGTAGGAGGGCATGTAGTTGACGCCGAAGAAGTTGATGATCTTGCCGTCCTGCTTGAAGTAGCCGTCCTCTTTGTAGATGTAGTGGCGATCGGATTCCGCCTTGGGCGACCAGAACACGATGTCGTGCTCGATGCGGTCGACGATCCGACCGTCGATCTTCAGCGTGACCACTACGTGATCGGGAGTGCCGCTCGACAGATCGTAGTTGTAGAAGGACTGGCGGATGTCGTTGGACTGTTTGATCAGCTTGCAGACGGTGGAATCCATCTTCTTGATGCTCTCGCCGTTGCGGTACAGCTCAATGTCCATCACGACGTTTTCCGTGGAGCCGACGCGGGAAAGGTCTACATAAGCGCCGCCTGCGGAAACGCTCTCCGTATCCGACGCGATGTAGGTGTACTCGGTGGTACCGCCCTGCGTCAGGTAAGCGGGAAGCATCATGGCGTCCACGACCTCGCCGACAAGGGCGATGCCGGAAGCGTTGTAGAAGTCATTGGAAACCGCGGAGATCCCGCCGATGACCGAGCCCTCCATCGAACCGTTGTTGTTCGTAGTGCTGGAGAACAGCGTCATCCATGCCAGGTAGCCGGAGTGCAGACCCTTGGCGTCCTGGATTTCCACGAGAGGAATGAAGCGGTTGGCGCGCAACTTGCCATAGCCGGTGCCCTGACGACCCGGGTGACGTGAAACCAGCTCCTCGGGCATGGTGTAGTTGCGGTCGGTGACAAAGACCTGATTGTCATAGGTGCGGAACGATGCGGCGTTGGTGACGGGGTACATCTCGTACTCCGGCGCCAGACCGTCGATGGTCAGGTTGGTCGTGCTGACCGGAGGAGCCTCAAGCACTTCCACGTGCGACAGGCAGATGGAATGTGCGCCCTGCCCCATGCTGTACCCGCTTAATGCAAAGCCCATGGAGAATTTGGTCAGCTGGCTGAAATCGGGAGCGGTCAGCGTGGTCGCGGTACTGTCGCGCCACCATCTGAAGTTGGTGGGGGTCAGCGTGTAATACTTCCACTCGGTGGAAAGCTTGACACCGCAGGTCCAACGGGAGCCTGCCTTGTCGGTCAGCTCGACGAACATGCCGTCGGTTTGGTTGTCGCCCGCCTTCGCCCAGAAACCGAACGTGTTGCCGTTCTTCAGTGTGGGCGTGAAGTTGTAGGTGAAGTAGTCCCAGTTTCTCAGGTAGCTGGTGGAGAAGCGCATCTGGAGCTTGGAATCGGTGGTGCCGGGGGACGCCGTGTCCAGATCAAAGTTGCCAAAGGCGATGACCGGCGCCGCAGAATCGCCGTCCTTGGAAATGTACGGCTTGGAGGGCGTGTCTGCCTTGGTCGTGTCAAAGATGGTCTGTCTCTGCGAGCTCCCCAGGCGGAGCAGGGAGGTGTAAAGGAAGTCCTCCTTGCTGTACCAGTTTCCGTCCAGCTCGTAGGTCGTGTTGGAGAACGCGGGACCGCCGAGCGTGAGGATACGTCCTTTGTTTGCGAGATAGCCCGGGATGGCGTCTCTCACGGTGTTGGGAACGGTGTCGGCGCCGGCGATGATGATCAGCGTGTTCTTGGTAGCGTCAAAGACGTCTGCCGCGTTGAAGTTGCCCTCGTGGGGGTCAACGACCGTGACCGACGAGTAGTTGGCGGAGAGGGCGGTGCGCAAGGAATCCACATAGGTAACATCATGATTTCCGATCAGAATAACCATATTGCTCGGGTCCTCCATTTTCTGAAGAATGTTCAGTGTTTTCGGAATACTGAGTGTTTTGTTTTCGGTGAATTCGCTGTCGGATATGTATCCGACCTGATTCTTAAGGAAGGAGTTGACGGCGAGAGCCAGAGTCTCATCGGCTCCGCCCGCCAGAACGATCTTGGCGCCGCTCAGACGGATGACGTATTCCTTGTCGGAGAGTCCGTCCATCGCTTCGGTGGAAGCGGCGCGGTTGGTCTTTCCGACGAGAATCTCCTTGATGTCGGCGTTCTCGTCCTTGTCCTCCCAGTCGGTTACGATCGTGACCTTGGTGCCGGTCACGGCTTGTAAGCCGGTTCGCAGGGCTTTGGCGAGGTTTTTGACATTGTTGTTAGCGAAGTCGCTGTACACAATGCGGTATTGGAACTCCCCGTTTTCCACGAGCGGGATGGTTTCGTCCGTGGAGGGACCGGGCGGAGTCGGATCGGGGTCATCCTTGCAGGCGCTGAGCATGAACAGCGACGAGCAGATCAACACACCGACCAGAATGAGCGTGAGCAGTCGTTTCATCAATGAAATTCCTTTCCTAATTATTATTGGGCGATTTTGACGGATTGTGATGTTCTTCGTTCAAACGCTTGTAGCAATTATACCATAAAAAAAACGGGACTGTCAATGGGGAACGCCAAAATGAGGTCAAAAAAATAACCAAAATTCGGGGGGTGAAATTGGCACTATTGCCTGTCATGCGGAGCTCGGTTTTTTGGGGCGGAGCGGGTGCACTGTGGTCGCTCAAAGGGTAAAAATGGAATCGGAGGGAGTATGTTCCCTTTTTCGGCAAAATGTCAAAATAGGGGATCTGTTTTTTGTTGGATTTGTTATCACCTTTTGATAAGCAAGATATTGACACAAGAAACAATCAATGATACAATATATTGTGCCGATCGGCGGCGCGTTCCGAAAAAGCAACCACGCCAGGGAATCGGGAAAACCCGTTGAAAACAGGCGTAAAATCCCGGATTTCCCTTGTCCCGCTTGCAAAAATTCGCAAAAAGGAAACAATATATTCCACAACTTTCGAAAAAATATTCAATATATTGTGTTTTACCTCTTGCAAAATGTGGGGAAATGTGGTATGATGTAGGAGCGTCGCCGCCTGCGCCTCCAAGAGTGCGGGACGGAACGGCGGTAAAACGATTTTTTTACCTTATAATGCAGGAAACGATACGCGAAAAGGAAGGGCATGGCTATGAGGATCATCAAGAGAAACGGCGCTGAGGAAAATTTCGACCGGGGTAAGATCAAAAACGCAATCCGTAAGGCAAACAACGAAACAGAGGGCAAGCCGGAACTGACAGAACGTCAGATCGACTACATTTCTCTTGTGATCGAGGACTATTGCAACGACATCGGACGTGCACTGTCGGTCGAGGAAATTCAGGAGCTGGTTGAGACGCACATTATTCTTCAGGGAGCGCCCGAGACGGCAAAGCGCTACATCCGCTACCGCTTTACCCGGAACCTGGCGCGTGTGGCGAACACAACCGATAATAAAATTCTCTCGCTCATCGAGTGCAACAACGAGGAAGTGAAGCAGGAGAATTCCAACAAAAACCCGACCGTCAACTCGGTGCAGCGCGACTACATGGCGGGCGAGGTCAGCAAGGACCTGACGCGTCGCGTTCTGCTCCCCGAGGAGATCGTGCGGGCGCATGAGGAGGGCATCATCCACTTCCACGATGCGGATTATTTTGCTCAGCACATGCACAACTGCGACCTGGTCAACCTGGAGGACATGCTGCAGAACGGCACGGTCATCTCCGGCACCATGATTGAAAAGCCGCACTCGTTCTCCACTGCGTGCAATATCGCGACGCAGATCATCGCGCAGGTGGCGTCCAATCAGTACGGCGGACAATCCATCTCGCTGACGCATCTGGCGCCGTTCGTTCAGATTTCCCGCGACAAGATCCGCCGCCAGGTTGAGGACGAAATCCGCGAATTTCACATCGACATGCCGCAGGATCAGATCGCGTCGCTGGTGGAAAAGCGCCTGCGCGAGGAGATCAAGCGCGGCGTGCAGATCATTCAGTACCAGGTCGTCACGCTCCTGACCACCAACGGACAGGCGCCGTTCATCACCGTCTTCATGTACCTGAATGAGGCGAAGAATGAACAGGAAAAGCGTGATCTGGCGATCATCATTGAGGAAGTGCTCACCCAGCGCATCATGGGTACCAAGAACGAGGTCGGCGTCTGGGTGACGCCCGCGTTCCCCAAGCTCATCTACGTGCTGGAGGAGGACAACATCCGCGAGGATACGCCGTACTGGTATCTGACCGAGCTGGCGGCGAAGTGCACCGCCAAGCGCATGGTGCCGGACTATATTTCCGAGAAGGTCATGCTGAAGCTCAAGGTGGACGAGAAGGGCGAGGGGCACTGCTACACCTGCATGGGTTGCCGCAGCTTCCTGACGCCGTGGCGGGATGAAAACGATCAGCCGAAGTATTATGGCAGATTCAACCAAGGCGTTGTCACTATCAACCTGGTGGACGTCGCCTGCACCGCCTGCCGTGACGGGCAAAGTGAGAAGAGATTCTGGGAGGTTCTGGACGAGCGGCTGGAGCTTTGCCACCGCGCGTTGCAGTGCCGCCACAAGCGCCTGAAGGGAACGCTCTCGGATGCGGCGCCCATCCTTTGGCAGCACGGCGCGCTGGCGCGTCTGAAAAAGGGCGAGACCATCGACAAGCTCCTGTACGGCGGATATTCCACCATCTCGCTGGGTTATGCGGGACTGTGGGAGTGTGTGTATGAGGTGACGGGTAAGAAGCTGACCGAGCCGGAGGGTGAGGCGTTCGGGCTGAAGGTCATGGAAAAGCTCAACGAGGCGTGCATGAAGTGGCGCAACGCCGAGAATATCCACTATTCTCTCTACGGTACCCCCATGGAATCCACGACCTATAAGTTTGCCAAGTGCCTGCAAAAGCGCTTCGGCATCATCCCGGGTGTCACCGACAAGAGCTATATCACCAACTCCTACCACATCCATGTGACGGAGCCGATCGACGCCTTCGATAAGCTGCTCAGAGAAGCCAAATTCCAGGCGCTCTCACCCGGCGGTGCGATCTCGTACGTCGAGGTTCCCAACATGCAGCAGAACATCCCCGCGGTGCTGGAGGTCATGAAGTTCATCTACGATCACATCATGTACGCCGAGCTGAACACCAAGAGCGACTATTGCCAGGTGTGCGGCTACGATGGCGAGATTCAGATCGTCGAGGAAGACGGCAAGCTGGTCTGGCGTTGCCCCAACTGCGGCAATGAGGATCAGAGCAAGATGAACGTTGCCAGACGTACCTGCGGCTACATCGGCTCACAGTTCTGGAATCAGGGCAGAACGCAGGAGATCAAGGAAAGGGTTCTTCATCTGTAATGAATTACGGCAATATCAAATACTGCGACATTGCCAACGGCATCGGCGTGCGTACCGTCCTGTTTGTTTCGGGCTGTACGCACCACTGCCCGGGATGCTTTCAGCCGCAGACGTGGGATTTTTCCTACGGTCAGCCCTACACTGCCGAGACCGAGCAGGCGCTGATCGCGTCGCTCGCGCCGTCCTATATTGCGGGCATTACCCTGCTTGGCGGCGAGCCGTTCGAGCCGGAGAACCAGCGGGCGCTTTTGCCGCTGCTCCGTCGGATTCGCGGAGAGTGCCCGGGGAAAACCGTCTGGGCGTTCTCCGGATACACCTACGAGGAGCTGATGGGGGAGAGCCGCGCGCGCTGTGAGGTGACGGACGAGATGCTTTCACTGCTGGATGTCCTTGTGGACGGCGAGTTTGTGCAACAAAAGCGCAATATTTCGCTTCGCTTCCGCGGCAGTGAAAATCAGCGGATTCTGGATATGCCCGCGTCCCTGCGCGCCGGGCACCCCGTGCTTTGGCAGGGGTGACTTTGACCGGGAGCGGGGACGGATAGCGCGGGGGGAAAATCGGGCAAAGTTATTTGCGGCGCGCCATGGGGGATTCTCCGGCGCGTCGCTTTTTTGCGCTCATGCGTCGCCGCGAAATTTCCCTTGTAATTTCGCGGAAAATGTGATAGAATACAAAGGAAAGTTGTGGCAGGGAGCAACCGCGGCGCGTGTCCGATCTCCTGCCGAAAGTCAAAGTGAGGTTTTTTCATGAATCATTTTTGTCGCGTAGCAGCGGTTTTGCTGTTGCTTGCGCTCCTGCTTTGCGCATGCACACCGCAAACGCCGGAGCATCCGGACGACCCGAGCGACCCCTCTGGTCCGAGTGACCCAACCGACCCAATCGACCCGACGGATCCCACCGGCCCGACTGACCCCACCGACCCGACGGACCCAATTGACCCGATTGACCCAATTGACCCAACTGACCCCACCGACCCAACCGACCCGACCGACCCGAAGCCATCGGTCGTGCGTGAGCCCCTGACTTTCTCCGGCGCGGAGAGCCGCACATTGTCCTCCTCGACGTATGCCGCCGGCTCGGTGTTCTTCCTGCACGCGCCGCAGCGGACGGAGGGGCAGAGATTCAGCCATTGGGAGCGCAACGGCACACGTTTTTCCGTCCTGCCCGACGTGACGCTGACCATGACCGGGGAGACTGTGACGGTCACGGCGGTTTACACGGACAGCACCGTTGTCCGCTATGATAAGGCGAGAGGCACCGACCTGAAACTGGCGGTTGCGTCTGACGCTGCCCCGAAAGGCGTGTACGGCATGTCGCTGACAGATCGGGACTGGACATGGAACGGCGGCACGCTGACAATTTCCTGCACCGCGCTGGACGCGCTTGCGGCGGGAGAATATTCATTACTTCTGGATTTCCCGCAGGGCAGAGAACAGCTTGCTGTTGCCATCGCGGACAGCCGGGCTTTGGCGGACGTGCGCGTCGTGTATGACAGTGTTCATTTTCCCTTGCCGGAGATTCGCTTTGCCTGCGCGTGCGGCGGGAAGCACACCTATAAGCTGGACGGCGGCACGACGGTCGATTGCCGGAGCGGTGATGCAGTGCGGGAATACGATAAGAGCACGGCGCACACGCTGACCCTGCGGTGTTCCGAGACCGGGCTGGAGCGGGTGCTGTCCATCCCCGCCGTCGACGAGACGGCGTTGGAGTATTACGGGCGCTCCTATCAGTTCTGCGGCGAGACGCGGGACTTCGTGGTGGAGGATTTTGAACAGCTCTGCCATATCCTTCGCTACCTGTCGCTGGTCGAGGCGCCCGTCCGGTGTGAAACGGACGGAACCATGACGGGGGATTTCCGTTTCTACATTGCCGATACATATGCGGCGGAATTTTGCGAAAACGAGAGCGCGCTCATGCAAGAGGCGCTGTCCATGTTCAGCTTTCCCATGAACACGGACATTGCCTACGCGCTCGACGGGCAAACACTGATCTACCGCCTGAAATTCACAGGAACATTCAACACCCGCACGAGTGACCAGCAGAAAACGGAGCCGTACGGGGACGCCGCTTTTGCTTCCGAAACCGGACGCGCCGGGGACTATGACGACTTCGCTGTGGAGAAAAATACCGCGGTGCAACCGATACGTACGGTGTACGAGCTGGGACTGCTCCCGCTTGGCGTCCGTCCGGAATTTGTCGGGGACGGCGCACTCGCAGCACAGGCAAAAGCCACCTACGAGGAAGCGAAACGCGTGTTGCGCTCCATTGTGGACGACGGTATGAGCGACTACGAAAAAGTTCTTGCCATCTACGAATACCTTGCCCGTACCGTTACCTATGATACCCACCTCGCCACCGAGGTCGCACGGACGGAGCACGGGAATTATACGAGCTTTACCGCCTATGGCGCGCTGATCGACCACGTTGCCGTTTGCGACGGCTTTGCCGGGGCGTTCCGACTCCTGTGCGTCATGGAGGGTATCCCCTGCAACGAAATTGTCGGCACCATGGACGGCGGCGGTCACGCGTGGAATAAATATCAGATCGACGGTGTGTGGTACGCATGCGACGTGACTTGGGCGCGCGACTCGATGGGCAACGTTTCCATGGCGTACGTGTTCATGGACGAGGGCGCACTGCTCGATACAAAGCACCTTGAGAACGGCTGGCTGTCACACCCGTTCAGTGAAATATGCGCCGACGCGCCTTTTGATTACTTCCGCTACGCCATCATCGGAGATGGCGTTGACCTGGAGGTCGCCTCGCAGGAGGAGCTGACGGCGGTCATTGAATTTCTCGTCCGGTCGGGGGAGGAGAAAATCGAGATTTGCTATTCCGCGGAAGCGCCGTTTGCCGACGCAGTGCGCAAGGCTTTTTCCGACCTGCCGACGGATTTGCAGGGAACGTACAGCTTTTCGTACGTCACCCGGGGCGATCGTTATATTCATATTTTCCTGAAATGACATTCGGGGGTGTAGAGAACTCGTATGAGTTTTTTACGCCCCTATATATTCAATGTAGCATAATGACAAATTCCGGCGACTTGTCGAAAAAAATCAAAAAACTTGCGCAAAAGGTATTGACAAGAGTGGAACAAGGTGGTATAATAGCGAAGCTGTCGCAAA
>CAKSNQ010000001.1 GCA_934476315.1 uncultured Eubacteriales bacterium | reverse complement strand
CACCCCTCTTTTTTATCTTGCAGTCACTTGGCGTCGTACCAGTTGGCTCCGACCGCGACGCTCACATTCAGCGGCACCGACAGGTGAACCGCGTTCTCCATCTCCTCACGGAGCAGTGCCAGCGCCCGATCCGCGCACGCTTCATTCGCCTCAAGCAAAAGCTCATCATGCACCTGCAAAATCAACTTCGCGTCCAGTTTTTCCTCACGCAGTCTGCGATGAACGGCGATCATGGCGAGCTTGATAATATCCGCCGCCGTTCCCTGAATCGGGCTGTTCATTGCCACGCGCTCGCCGAAGTGACGAACCATTTTATTCGGCGAGGACAGCTCCGCGATATAGCGTCGTCTGCCGAACAACGTCGTGACATAGCCCTGCTCCGCCGCGCTCTTTTTGATATTTTCAAGGTACGCACCGACGCGGGGGAACGTTGCCAGGTAATGGTCAATATATTCCTTTGCCTCACGACGGGAAATGTGAAGATCCTCCGACAGGGAGAAGTCGCCCATGCCGTATACTATGCCGAAATTGATCGCCTTGGCGCGTTTGCGCATTTCAAGCGTGACCTGATCTGCCGCGACGCCGAACACGGTTGATGCCGTTGAGGTATGAATGTCCGCGCCGCTGATGAACGCCTGCTTCATGGTATCGTCGTCGGAGATGGCGGCGAGCAGGCGCAATTCAATCTGGGAATAATCCGCGTCCACAAGGACATAACCCGGACGTCGGGGGGTGAAATAGCGACGCAACTCCCGCCCGAGGTCGGTTCGGATCGGGATATTTTGCAGGTTCGGCTCAGCGGAGGACAGCCGTCCCGTCGCCGTTCCGGTCTGCTTGAAGACCGTATGCACCTGACCGTCCTCGCCGACGACGCGGAGCAGTCCGTCCACGTAGGTGTTTTTCAGCTTTGTGACCTGGCGGTAATCCAGAATATCGGCGATGATCGGGTGGTACGGTCGCAGTTTTTGGAGGACCTCTGCGTTGGTGGAATACCCGGTTTTGCTTTTTTTGGCGGACGGCAGGTGGAGCCCCTCCTCGCCGAACAGCACCTCGCCGAGCTGTTTGGGGGAATTGATGTTGAATTCCCTGCCCGCCCGGGCGTAAATCTGACTTGCCAGCATTTGCGTCAGCTTATCCAGCTCCATGCCGTAGGCGGCGATGCCGTCACAACAAATGTGGAAGCCCTCGCGCTCCATGTCCGTCAGCACTGCGCACAGCGGCATTTCGATGTTGAAAAAGACCTCCTCCTGCGCGCTTTCCCGCAGTTTTTCAAGCAGGATGGGTTGGAGTGCACAGGCAAAGCGGGCAAATGAATCCTCCGGTGCCAGCGGCTGACCGAGGTAGCTGACGGACAGGCGTTCCGCCTCATAGCTTCCCTCGCCCGAGCTGAGGACATAGGCAGCAAGCATGACGTCGAACGCGCACCCGCGGAATAAAATTCCGTGGTTCTCCAGCGTATGGTAGAGCGTCTTTGCATCAAAGGCGCACAGGTGTTTTTTGGAGGATAGGTAGGTTTGCAGGCAATCGCGCTGTTCCTGTGTTTCAAGGGCAGTCCAATCCAAGGTATACAGTGTTTTATCCTCCGGGTTGAAAAATTCAACCGACGAGAGAGAAACTGCGATTCCCATGGGGACATCTTCTGCCGGGAGCTGCGATGCGGAGGTTATGGCGAGGTGCGTTGTTCCGCTTTCCGGCGACGCAGAGCTTGCGGACGATTCCGCTTCCCCCTCCGTCGGCTCGCCAATCTCCTGCACCAGATCAAAGCGCTTAAGATAGGCGGAAAATTCCAGCCGCAGGAACAGCTCCCGTGCGGCGCGGCGATTCATCCCCTCGGTCTGCCATGCCGATGGGACGTCCGCATCGAACGGCACAGTACGACAAATGGTTGCCAGCGTGCGGGAAAGGTAGGCGCTGTCTCGCCCGTTCCCGAGCTTGGTTCTGACCGACGGGGACAGCGCCGCCATCGGAAGCGCCTCGTACACGCCGTCCAGCGTTCCGTAATCCGCAATCAGCCGGAGGGCGGTCTTCTCCCCGATTCCCGCAACGCCGGGAATGTGGTCGGAGGCGTCGCCCATCAACGCCTTGACATCGACAAACTGCTCCGGCTGGATGCCGTATTTTTGGAAGAACACGTCTCTTGTATAATCGACGGTTTCGGTATTGGTCGCCAGCAGAACGTGCACGGAATCATCAATCAGTTGCAATGCGTCACGGTCGCCGGTGAGAAGATAGCACTCGCATCCCGCATCGGTAGCCAGCGCCGCGGCGGTTCCGAGAATGTCATCCGCTTCGTATCCCTCCCGTTCCTCGATGTGAAAGCCGAGCGCGCGCGCGCACTCCTTGGCAAGCGGAAACTGTGCGAGCAGCTCTTCCGGCGTCGGTCGTCGCCCGGCTTTATACTCCGGATACATCCGGTGGCGGAAGGTCGGTGCCTTCAGGTCAAACGCCATCACCGCGTAGGACGGAGACACCGCCTCCCACTGGCGCATGACAATGTTAATCATGCCGAAGATTGCGTTGGTCGGCTGTCCGCCACGCGTGCTGAGCGCCCGGACGCCGTAAAACGCCCGGTTCAATATGCTGTTTCCATCCACGACCAAAAATTTCTTCTTTTCCATTGCCTCTCCATCCCGCAAGTCGTTTTTCTTCTCTACCGGATAGTATACCACGTTTTCCCTCAAATTGCAAGAAAAGGGGGATCAAAAAACTTAAAAGAGTTTTTCAACTCCGGTTCAAAAAACAAAAGAGCGAAACGGAAACCCATTTCGCCACAAAAATCACTCCTGTTCGCGGTGAATCAGCATGGAAACATCCGCTCCCACCTCTGCATCCGCCTGGTCGTCATCCTCCTCGTTCGTTCCGATAATAGCAAAATCATCCCGTCCGGCGCCGCACATCGGGCAGACCCATGTGTCCGGCAGGTCCTCAAATTCCGTCCCCGCTTCAATCCCGGCGCTCGAATCGCCCACCCTTGAGTCATACTCGTAGCCACACAGTTCACACACGTATTTCTTCATTGTCGCGTATTCTCCTATATTCTTAATAAGCATATAATATAATACTTCATCATCCCCCGTTTGTCAACAAAAAATTCCTGCAAAAATACATGATTTTTCCATCGTGTTGCGCGTGCTTGTATGGCACTATTTCACGAAATAGCGGCGCGCGGGGCGCGGTTCTTTTTCCCCCTCCCCGGGCATAGAATATCAGCGAAATGATTGACGGGAGGGGCGCTGTCATGAAAAACAGCCGCACATTTTTGCTTCAGGCGCTCATGCTGACAGGCGTCTCCTTTCTCCTGCGCTCCGTGGGAGTCAGTGCGCAGGCGTACATCGCCCGCAAAATCGGCGCGGAAACGGTTGGCATTTCCTCGCTGATCGGCGGGGTCAGCGGATTTGCCGTGACACTGGCAATCTCGGGAATCTCGCTGGGAACCACCCGGCTGGTCGCCGAGGGGCTGGGGAAAAACGACGGGAATTACCTGCGCAATGTGATCCACGCGACGCTCGCCTATGCCTTAGTGTTCGGGAGCTTTTCCGCTTGTCTGCTGTTCTCCTCCTCCGGCGTTATCGGAACGCGATGGCTCCACGATCAGCGCACCGTCGCCCCTCTCCGCCTCTTTGCCTTCTCGCTCCCCGCCATTGCTCTATCCTCCTGCTTTGCCGGGTATTTTGTTGCCGTCCGTCGCGTTTTTCTGAGCGCTCCGGTACAGATCGCGGAGGAAATCCTGCGCGTGCTTCTGACCATCGCCCTGCTCCGTCGCACCGTGGGAACCGAGCAGGCGCTGATCGCGCTTGCCCTGAGCGGGCTGATCGCCGATCTGATTTCCGCCACCGCACTCGGCGCCTTATTTTTACACGATCGGCGTCGTCTTCCCACGCCGTCCGCAGCACTGCCGCTCGCCGACAATTCCCTTGCCTCTGTCAATCACCGCCTTTTGAGCATCACGCTCCCCGTCGCCTTTTCCGCCTATGCGCGGTCGGGTCTGATTACCCTGGAGCATCTCCTGATTCCGATCGGACTGAAATCCTACGGGATGGCGCACGCAGACGCGCTCGCCTCCTACGGAACGTTACACAGCATGGCGGTGCCGCTTTTGCTGTTTCCGTCCGCGATCATCGCATCCTTTGGGGGACTTCTCGTTCCGGAGCTGACCGAGGCAATGGTCCGCGGCGAAACCAAACGGATCCGTCACATGGTCGGGCTTTCACTCTCGCTGTCGCTTATTTTCGCCGTCGGGTGTTCCGCGGTGATGTTCGGCTTTTCCCGCGAGCTGGGCATGCTCTTTTACCGCTCGGAATCCGCCGGGACATACATCCGTGCCCTGGCGCCGCTCGTCCCTGTCATGTATCTGGACGGCGCGACGGACGCCGCGCTCAAGGGGCTTGGCGAACAGCTTTACTCTATGAAGGTCAACATTCTGGACGCCCTGCTCTCCGTCGTTCTGGTTCGTCTGCTGTTGCCGACGCTTGGCATTGACGGCTATGTTATAACCATTTACATCACCGAGCTTCTCAACGCTATTCTGAGCATTTTCCGTCTCTTTCGTGTCACGCATCTGCGCCTTGACACGATACGGATTCTTTTCAAGCCGTTCGTATGCGCCGTGGGCGCCGCCTGTCTGACGCGGATTTTGCTTGTTGCCCTGCCCACCCTGCCCACCGTTCATGTGCTCGTCGCCGGGGCTGGCTGTCTTTTCCTTCTTTACGGGCTATTGCTGTTCGCCGTCGGGGTCTTTAACGGGAAAAACGTACGCCGGGCGTGGAAATTCTGCACGTCCTGAAAAAAGGGATATTAATACTTGCCTCGACATCCCCGCAAAAATGCCGGTCGGGATTCCGGCATTTTTGCGCGATCTTGGTCGTTTTTGCCCTCGTATTCTTGGCTTTTCGACCTTTTGGACGGCAAAACGGCGGCGTCCAGCCGCCGAGGCCAACGTCGTCGGGTGGTGTAAAAAAATTCAAATGAATTTTTTTACACCACCCTTTCATTATTCCGATCCGATCAGCTCACTAACTGTGACAAACCGGTATCCGCGCTCAAGCAGGACGGGCACGAACAGGCGCAAAGCCGCAGTGGTTGTACATCCGTTACTGTGATAATCATGCATGAGAATGATGTCTCCGCTTTTGACGTTGGCGAGCACATTTTCACTGATCTGCTCCGACGGCGTGTGCGCCCAGTCCAAGGTGTCAATATCCCACAGAATCACGTCGTAATCCTGCTGACGCGCCAACTGATAGACCGCGGTATTCCAGCTTCCCTGCGGCGGTCTGAACAGCTTCGGGCTGGTATCGGTAGCGTTCTGAATCTCCACCTCGCACTCCGCCAACTCCTTGCGGAGCATCCCGATCTCTTGCTGAATCGCGCAGGGATGCGTGTAGGTGTGATTCCCGATCTCATGTCCGCGCCGCGCGACTTCTCTGGCGACATCCGGGTAATGGTGGACGTTTTCCCCCACAACAAAGAAGGTGGCGTGCACGCCGTACTCCTCCAGAATATCCAGAATTTCCGGCGTATAGCGTGGGTGAGGACCGTCGTCAAAGGTCAGCGCAATCTTATTCCCGTTATTTTCATGGTTGCGGTAGACCCCCGAAGGAAGCGCCCGGCACGAAAGGGTGAGAAGCATTGCCGCGGTCACGACACTCGCCGCCAGGCGCGCGGAAATCCGCTTGGATATTTTCATTTTTCAGAAGTCTCCTCGTCCTCCCGCGTCACGCCCGCGGTCAGCTCCTCCAATGTCCCGAAGCGGTATCCCTGTTCCTTACACGTGCGGATGACCTCCCCGAGAATGGCGGCGTTGGTTGCCGAGGTGGGGTGGAGTAGCATGATCTCGCCGGGATGGAGGTTGGACAGAATCTTTTCCTTGGCAGCGGAGGTGTCCGGCTGCTTTTTGTTATCCCAGTCCGCGTAGGCAAAGCTCCAGAAGATCGTTTTATAGCCAAGCTCCTGCGCCCATTTCATGTTCTCCTCGCTGAAATTGCCCTCGGGGGGACGGTAGTATTTGGCGACCTCATGCCCGAGCTTTTCCCGGCACAACTCCGACAGTGCGTCCAGCTCCGCCGCAAACTGCGCCCGGTCGGTTACGCGGGACATGTCCTTATGATGTGCGGTATGGTTGCAGACGGTGTGTCCCTCGGAAAACATACGTTCGACCAACTCCGGGTTGCGGTTGATCAGATTGGAAAGAATAAAAAATGCCGCCGGCACCTGCTGCTCACGGAGAACGTCGAGAATTTTTTCTACGTTGCCGTTTTCGTACCCGGCGTCAAACGTCAGGTAGATGACCTTATCCTCGGCATCCTCCCCGAGATAATAGCCGTCATACTTCCTGACATAATCCAACGCGGCGTCGGCGCGCGGGCGCTGATGATCCTTGGCGTGAACGCAGTACCAATGGTCTGCGTGTGCCGCGGCGGAGGTCGTCAGAAAAAGAGCGCACAGCATCAGTCCGAGCGCGACGAAGCGCACGGGAAATTTTTCTTGCAAAGATAACATCTCAATCACCATCCTTCGTCCTCAGTATTCCCCTGCGGGCAGCGGCAATTCCCGATAAAATCTGCCACAAAAAATGACGCTGCATCGGTCAGAACCGTCCTGCAACGCCATTTTTTAAAATAGTGAATTTGCGACGCCGTGCATTTTCAGCGCGTGGCAATCTCTCAATTTTCCGGAGTTTCCTCAGATTTGGGAGAGATCAACCGGATCGCGTGGTGGCGGTTCCGGATGGTCAGGTCTCCTTCGGATCGCCCGTGCTCGCCGTCCAGCGTCCAGTCCATCGGGCGCTCCGTGTGAACGGTCAGCCGCTCCGAAGAACATAGCGAAATCCAATCGCCGTTATACTTTTTGGTATTCAGCGCGTGGAGAATATACATCAGCTCCACGGCATTCGACGGCGCCTTAATCAGAATCAGCTCCAGCTTGCCGTCGCTCATATCCACGATCGCGTCGTCCAGCTTCAGAAAGCCGCCGAGCGAGGTGGAGTTGCTGACCGCGCCGAAAATGTAATCCCCCTCCACGGTATCCCGGTCGGTCTCGATGAGCAGATGCTCCTTTCCGATGGACGGAATGTCCTTGATCCCCTCCAGGATATACGCAATGTAGCCCAAGGCGTTTTTGACATTCTGCGGGGTGGAATAAGACGAGCGGGTAAACGCGCCGAACGACGCAACGTAGGTAAAGATGCGCTCGTCAAAGCTCCCGACGTCCAGGGCGACCGGCACGCTGTCCTCCGCGACCACCACACGCGCCGCCGAAAGCAAATTGGACGACAGGTGCATGCTCCGCGCGAAATCGTTGGTACTACCGGCGGGAATATACCCGATCGGAACGTCGGCGCCGGAGGCGATCACGCCGGAGACAGTTTCGTTGAAGGTTCCGTCCCCGCCGATGCACGTCACAATATCATACTGCGACGCGTGCTCGCGGACAAAGTCCGTGGCATCGCCGCGCGCCTTGGTGAAATGGACGCTTGTCAGAACGTCGCTGTCGCTGAACACCTTGAGAATGTCTCCGAGCGAGCGCACGCCTGCCCGTTGCCCCGCGCAGGGGTTGACCACAAGCAACAGCCTTCTCATACCGTTTCACTCCTTTGTCTTTCAGATACGATCGAACAGCGAAATCTGCGCCGTTTCGCTGATACCGTTCAGGATTCCGTTGCGGCGCATGGTTTCAATGACGCTCTTGGTCAGCTTGGCGCGGAGCTGAAGGTCCTCCACCGAAAAGAACGGCTCCTCACTCCGGGCGCTCTCGATATTTTCCGCGGCAGTTTCCCCCAGTCCGCCGAGCGAGGAGAACGGGAGTCGGATGCCATTGGTTCCCTCGGGGCGGTAGCAATGCGCCTCGGATTTATTGATGTCGATGGGTAAAAAGCGGATACCGCGGGCGTAAGCTTCCATCACGAGCTGGAACGTGGAGACCGAGCTTTGCTCCTTTGCCGATGCCTCCCTGCCACGCCGCTCAATGTCCTTAATATAGTTTTCCACCGCTTTTTTGCCCTGCATCACGATCTCGGCGTCAAAGCCGTTGGGCGCAACAGTAAACATAGCGGCGTAAAAAACAACCGGCAGGTGAATTTTATACCATCCCAGGCGAATGGCGGACATGACGTACGCCGCCGCGTGAGCCTTCGGGAACATGTATTTGATCTTCTTACAGGAGCGGATGTACCAATCCGGCACACCGTGCGCGGTCATCTCCTCCTCCCACTCCGGCTTAAGTCCCTTGCCCTTTCGCACGCTCTCCATGATCTTGAAAGCAAGCGAATTGTCCAGCCCGTACCGGATCAGGTCGAGCATGATACCGTCACGGCATCCGATGACCTTGGAAATGTCGCAGACCCCCTCTTTGATGAGGTCCTGCGCGTTGCCGAGCCACACGTCCGTGCCGTGGGTCAATCCGGAAATCTGAAGCAGGTCGGCAAAGTTTTTCGGTTTTGCGTCGATCAGCACCTGCTGGATGAAGCGCGTTCCCATCTCGGGCAGTCCCCATGTTCCGAGCTGACAGCCCCCGATGTCCTCCGGGCGGATGCCGAGCGGTTTGGTGGACTGGAACAGCTCATACACCGTCGCGTCGTTCATTTTCACGTCCATGACGCTGGTGCCGGAGTACCGCTCCAGCCACTTATATTTCGTCGGCATATCGTGTCCCAGCTCGTCGAGCTTGAGCAAGGTATCGTGCAGGTACTCAAAGGTGAAATGCGTTGTGACGATATTGGAATTGGCGTCGTCCGCGGGGTGTTGAACCGGACAGAAATCGTAAATTTCGTACTCGCGGGGCACGACGACGATGCCGCCGGGGTGCTGTCCCGTCGTCCGCTTGACGCCCACGCAACAGGAAACCAGGCGGTTCATTTCCGACCGGGAGAGCGACACGCCCTTATCGTCCAGGTACTTGGCGATGAAGCCGTACGCCGTTTTGTCCGCAAGTTCTCCGATGGTTCCCGCGCGAAAGACATTTTCCGCACCGAACAGCTCCTCGGTGTATTTATGCACTTTTCCCTGGACCTCTCCGGAGAAATTCAGGTCAATATCCGGGGATTTATCGCCGTAGAAGCCGAGAAACGTCTCAAACGGAATATCGTGACCATCCGCCTTATAGGGGGTGCCGCACTTGGGGCAGACCTTATCGGGGAGGTCAAAGCCGGAACCGACGGAACCGTCGGTGAAAAACTCGCTGTTCTTACAGTTTGGGCAATAATAGTGCGGCGGGAGTGGGTTGACCTCGGAAATTCCCGCGCAGGAGGCGACAAAGGAAGAACCGACCGATCCGCGGGAACCGACCAGATAGCCCTGGCTTTCGCTGTACCACACCAGCTTTTGCGCGATCATGTACAGGACGGCGAAGCCGTTTTTGATGATGGAGGTCAGCTCTTTTTCCAGGCGGCTATGGACAATTTCGGGCAACGGCTTTCCGTACTGTCCCTCCGCGTGCTCGTAGCAGATGCGTTGCAGATCCTCCTCCGCGCCGTCCATGTGCGGCGTAAAGGTTCCCTTGGGGAACGGGCGGATGTCCGATTCGATGCTGTCTGCGATCAGGTTGGTATTGGTGACGACAACCTCGTACGCTTTCTCTTCGCCCAGGTAGGAAAACTCCCGGAGCATCTCCTCGGTCGTGCGGAAGTAGAGGTGCGCTTCCTTATCGAAGTCCTTGAATTTCATGCCCGCGAGCAGAATTTTGCGGCACAGCTCGTCCTCGTCGTTGAGAAAGTGCGCATCGCATGTGGCGACGACAGGCTTATGATAGCGCTCGCCCAACTCCACAATGCGGCGGTTGAGGTTCCGCAATCCTTCGTCGTCCTTGACGCGGGACTCCGCGACCAGGAAGTGGTTATTGCTCAGCGGCTGGATTTCCAGGTAATCGTAGTAGTTGACCAACTCCTCAATTACGGCATCGGATTTGTTTTCAAGCAGTGCCTGGTAAAGCTCCCCTGCCTCGCACGCCGAGCCGACGATCAGCCCCTCGCGGTAGCGATCCAGCTCCGTTTTGGGGATTCGCGGCGTGCGGCGGTAATATTTCAGGTAGCTGTACGAAATCAGGCGGTACAGATTTTTCAGTCCCGTCTTGTTTTTCACCAGCAGAATCATATGGTAGGTCTTGAGTTTCAGTGGGTCCGCCTTGGCGAGCATGTCGCGCCGGAGCGCCTCGAAGTCGTGAATTTCCATTTCGCGCAGACGCCCCTGCATGGCAAAAAAGATTCTTGCCAGCATCTCGGCGTCGTCGCAGGCGCGGTGATGGTTGAAATCTCCCAAGTCGTAGTGCTTGGCAAGCGTATCCAGCTTATGGTTTTTCAGATCGGGGTTGAGGTACCGGGAGAGCGCTACGGTATCCAGATACGGATTATCAAAGGTGACTCCGTTTTTTTCCGCGAAGTAGCGGATAAAGCCAATATCAAAGCCGGCGTTATGTGCGATCATGAGCTTGGGCTTACCGTCTGGGCGTCTCCCCATAAAAGCGAAGAATTGCTCCAGCGCTTCCTTGACGCGCGGGGCGCCCTTGACCATTTCGTCCGTGATGGAGGTCAGCTCGGTAATTTCCGGTGGAATCGGTTCCTCCGGGTCCACAAAAGTGTCAAAGCTGCGTATGACCTCTCCGCTGCGGATACATACGGCGCCGATCTCGGTTATTTTGCAGGTCTGGACGGACAAACCGGTCGTTTCAATATCAAAAACGATCATTTCGTCGTCAAATCCCCCTGCATACTCGCCCGAAATCACGCCCGCGGTATCGTTGACGAAATACGCCTCCATGCCGTAGATGACTTTTTGCCCGAGCGCCTCTGCCGCGAGCATTGCCTTCTGATACCCCTGCACATTTCCGTGGTCGGTAATGGCAATCGCGGGCATCCCCCAGCGGTTGGCGGTCTTGACCGCGACGTCGGGAGGAATCAGCGCGTCCATCGCGGACATAGTGGTATGAAGGTGCAATTCCACCCGCTTTTTCTCAGAATTATCACTACGGTTGATTTTTTTAACTTTCAGGAGATCGCTGAAGAAAAAGGAAAAGTCCTGATCGACGTAAGATTTGTGCGTTTCCTTTTTGATATACCCGCGCAAAGCGATACAGTCGCCGTTTTTGACGTTTGACTTGAACTCCTTTTCTTCCTCTACGGTCAGACCGTATTTTTTGACCTCGATGGAGGTGTTGCCGTCAAAAACGCCGAATGTGACATTCATTTTATCGCTGTTCCGCGCGGTGTCCGAGGCATAGCAAAACACCTCGCCGACGATCACGATATTTTTCTGCGGTTGTACAAGCCCTGCGATTGCTCTCGGTTCAATGTCAAAGAGCGCGCCCTCCATGACCTCCGGCTCCCGCAGGTCGAAGGTGGAAAAGCCGATCTTGCAGATACCATCCTCGACCACGACCTCCGGCACGTCGGAGGTGTAGATTGAGGCGACGCGCGGGTAGCTTGGGCGATCCGGTGTCGCGGCGTCGGCGTCCCCGGCAGGAGTGGCAGAACCGTCGCCGCCATAGGACTGACGCACTTCCATCATGCGATCGTATTCCGTCCGGGCTTGCGCGATCTGCTTATCGATCACCTCCAGGCGACGGGCAGTCGTATCCTCGCTTCCCTGCATTTGCGCGGTGCGCTCAATCTTCACGTGAATTTGAATACCGAACTCGCTTTTCAGGATATTCTCCATGATCTGCGGGGTGCGCGCGTCCTCCATCAGGCGGATGCCGCTGTCCACGAACGGAAGCAGGATTGTCAGCGTATCCTCTTCCAGCTGTGCACGATAGCGATTAAAAAAGCCCTTGGCAACGATGCCGACGCGTTCCGTCTCCAAAAGAAGCTCCGGGATGTACGACTGCGAGAAAAAAGAGGCAGGATAATGCGGCAGAAATTTCACGTGTGACAGCTCGTACGCCGCGCGAATTTCCTCCTCCATGGCATACAGATCCTGCTTGTCCACGAGCGCGGGCAAATCCACGTCGATCTCAAGCAACCGCTTTTCCATATCCGTCCGCACCCGGTACGCGCACACGCTCTCCAGAATTTCGCGCATGTGCGCCGATGGTTCGTATTTTTTCAGAATATGTAAAAGCGGGCGCTCGGGGCGCGCCCGATCCTGCATTTTTTCTTCCATTTTCATGACCGTAGCCTTTGCGTCAGCAAATGCTTCCTTTCGTAGGAATGATAGCGTAACGGTTTTGCGGGGCAAAATTGATGTCATTCGGGCATCGAAAGCCGCAAAACGTAAATTTTCTCGCCGGGTGCCGGCAGGCGGGTCTCAATCCGCAATCAGTCCGCGCTCCTGCGCCATTCTCCGGATTTCGGCGATCAGCGTGGGAATCAGTTCCGCTTCCGGGACCTTTCGCAGAATCTCGCCGCCGCGGAAAAGCAGTCCCTCGCCCTGTCCGCCGGCGATGCCGATGTCCGCTTCCCTTGCCTCTCCGGGACCGTTCACAACGCATCCCATCAACGCCACGCGGAACGGCAGGCGATCCAGCCCCTGCGCGGCGACCTCTGCCTTGAATTTTTCCGAGAGTCCGATCAGGTCTATGCGCGTCCGCCCGCAGGTCGGGCAGCTGACGATGTCCATGCCGCACTGTCCCTCGATATGCAGGGCATCCAGAATCTTCCGCGCCGCGCCGATTTCCTGCACCGGGTCGTCCGTCAGCGAAACCCGGAGCGTATCTCCGATGCCGTCACAAAGCAATGCGCCGATGCCGATGGCGCTTTTGATCAGCGCCGCGTCGCCGCCGCCCGCTTCCGTCACGCCCAGATGAATCGGGTAGGGACAGCTCCCGGCGAGCAGGCGGTTTGCCTCGATCATGGTAGCAGGGTCGGACGCCTTGATGGAGATCACGATGTCCTCAAAGCCGTATTTTTCAAGCAAAGCCATATGATAACGGGCACTATCGCACAGTGCCTGCGGCGTCGGCGCTCCGTACTTGGCAAGCAGATGCTTTTCCAGCGAGCCGCTATTGACGCCGATGCGAATCGGAATCCGGTGTTCGCGGCACGCGCGGGCAACCTGTGCCACCCGGTCATCGTCCCCGATATTTCCCGGGTTGATGCGAATTTTATCCACTCCGAGCTCGACACACCGGAGGGCTATGCGGTAATCGAAATGGATATCGGCGACGATCGGGATAGTCACACCGCGGCGATGGCAAAGCGGAATCACCTCTGCCGCCTCCATATCCGGGACGGTCATGCGGACGATTTCACACCCTGCCGCCTGCAAAGCGAGCATCTGTGCGACGGTCACTTCCCCATCGTGCGGGTTAGTATTGGTCATGGACTGGATTCGAAGCGGGTTATTCCCGCCCAGCCTGCACGTCCCGACCGTCACCTCGCGCGTCGGCCTTCTTCGCCGCTGATAATCCATAAAAATAACCACCTTTCCAAAGAATCCTGTGGGCTATGATGCGCGCGCACATTCGCGAAGCCCGATTCTCACGTCGCCAAGGAATGTGTCGTTTTTTCAGAACAATCCGACGATGTCCTTGCCGGCGACGAACACCATCAGTCCCATGAGAAGGACAATTCCGGCAAAGTTGATCTTCGCCTCGACCTCCGCGGGAATCTTGACACGGAAAATCGCCTCGATCACGAGGAAGAACAGCCGTCCGCCGTCCAGTGCCGGGAACGGAATCAGATTGAACACGCCGAGATTGACCGAGATCAGCGCGGTGATATACAAAATATAATTGATCACCTGTCCGGCTGACCAGCCGCTCCCCTGGATGGTATCGTGAACGGCACCCGTTACGCCGATCGGACCGGAAAGCGCCGTAAAGCCAAACCGTCCCGTAATCAGGTTAATCAGGCTGTCCCACACCATCTTGACCAACGAGATCGAACGGTGAAACGCCGTCGAAATCACGGTGCCGGGGTTGGGGTCTCTCACCGCCAGTACGTAAAAATCACAATCTCCGAAAGAAATATCCTGTTCGCTCATGGTCGGGAACGTGACATCGTGCAAAACGATTTTTCCCCCGTCGCGCACTACAGTCAACGTCAGCGGGCGGTAGCCCTGCATTCCGACCTCATAGACAAGCTCCTCGCCCGTGTGGACGCGCACGCGTCCGACCGAGATTACGCGGTCGCCGACCATCAGCCCGCCCTCGGCGTTGCTCGTCGCGTTCTCGCCAAAAGCGGCAATGGTTGTCGAGGCGAGACCGCTCGCGCCCGTTTCCGGGTTGGTTCTCGCCGCCATGCAGACGATGATGCAGACGATCAAAAAGCCGAGCAGCAGGTTCATCATCGCTCCTGCCGCCACGATCGCCATGCGCCGCCAGACACTTTTCTGACGGAACGCGCCGGGGTCATCGGAATCCCCCTCCTCGCCTTTCATGCTGACATATCCCCCGATCGGGAGGGCGCGGACAGAAAACAGCATGCCCGTTTTCTTAGTCTGCTTCTGAAAAATTTTTGGCCCCATGCCGATGGAAAACTCCTCGATGTCCACCCCGCATCGGCGCGCAACAAAATAATGTCCGAACTCATGAATCATGATGAGACATCCGAAGATGAAAATTGCCACGATGATATAAATCGCTACCATAATGACGTCCCCCTTCTCTCCTATCTTTTGCTCATGGATGACGTTTTTCCGCAATCCGTCGGACGGATTCCTCCATTCTGCGCCGCGCGAGGTCATCAAACGCCAAAATCTCCTCCAGGGCGTGCGCATCGGCGGCGTCAGGCAGGCTTGTCATGGTCTGCCACACGCCTTCCTGTATGTCACAAAAACCGATTCGACCGTTCAGGAACGCCTGCACCGCCACCTCGTTTGCCGCATTGAGAACCGCCGGGGTCGCCCCGCCCTTTTCCATAGCGAAACGTGCCAATTTCAGAGCCGAAAAGGTCTCCTCGTCCGGCGCCGCAAAGGTGAGCCTTCCGAGTGCAACCAGATCCGGCGGCGGAACACAGCCCCGGCGCCGATATGGAGACGACAGTGCGTCCTGTACGCAAAGGCGCATATCCGGCACCGCCATCTGTGCGATGACGCTACCATCAATATATTCCACCATGGAATGGATTATACTCTCGCGGTGGACAACGACTCCCACCGCTCCGATCGGCACGTCGAACAGGTACGACGCCTCGATCATTTCGAAGCCTTTATTCATCAGCGTCGCGCTGTCGATCGTGATTTTTGCGCCCATACGCCACGTCGGATGTGCCAGCGCCATCGTGGGGGTAACGTCGCGCAGTTGATCTCTTGTTTTCCCGAAAAACGGTCCCCCGGATGCAGTGAGAATAAGACGTTTGACCTCCTCGGGTCTGCCCGCCCGCAGGCATTGGGCAATGGCACAGTGCTCGCTGTCCACAGGACGGATGGTGCGCCCCGTTTGTTTCGCCGTCGCCGTTACGATCGCACCCGCGACGACCAGCGATTCCTTATTCGCCAACGCCAACTCCTTGCCACAGCGGAGCACGGTCAGCGTCGGCATCAGCCCTGCCTCGCCCATAATGGAATTCAGGGCAATGGGGGCGGGGCTTTCTTCAATCATATTCAGAATCCCCTGCTCGCCGCCATACACCCGGATTCCGGTATCCGCCATGCGCAATTTCAACGCGGCGGCGGCGGTCTCGTCCCGCATGGCGCACGCGCGCACTCCGAATTTCCGCGCCTGCGCCTCCAGCGCATCGACATTTCTGTCTGCGCAGATCGCGTCCACCGGGCGTCCTGTCTGCTCCGCCACATCCAGCGCCTGGGTACCGACCGAGCCGGTAGAGCCGAGAACGATCAAGGGTGCATTTTCATTTTCAAAGGGCTTCATAGCGCTCACCCGATGACCGTGAACAGGTTGGTGGACATGGAAATGACCGCCAGCATGACCGAAACGGCAAGCACGGAGTCAAAGCGGTCAAGTACACCGCCGTGTCCCGGAAACAGCCGTCCGTAATCCTTGATTCCGTACACGCGTTTGATGGCGGACATCAAAAGGTCGCCGATCTGGGAGACCACGGCGATCAGAAGACCGCTCACACCCAGCATCAGAAAATTGACCTCCATAGTCCCCTCGGCAATCCGGTGGACAATGACGCCGTACAGGATCATTGCGCCCACGCAGAACAGCGTTCCGCCGATGCTTCCTTCGATCGTTTTCTTGGGGCTGACATCGGGAATCAGCTTATGCTTGCCGAACAAGCGCCCGCAGAAATAGGCGAACGTATCCGTCACCCAGGCGCCGATAAAGCAGATCAGATAAAGGTATTCGCCGCCTTGCGGGTAATAGCGCAGGGCGGTCAGCGCCGTAAAAGCGCCGGCGATGTAAAACGTCGTCATGAACGTAACGGAAGCCTCGTTGAGTGTGATTTTTCCATGTGAAAACGTCATAATGGCAAAGAGGTACACTGCAGCAAGAATTGTGCCTCCCATCGCGAGCTTGAGCATCAAGGCACGGTCGTCGCGGCAGAACCACACTACCATCGGATACCCGCCGCAAAGGAGCATCACCGGGACGGACATCGCCCATTTTTTGAGGGTTTTCGTACAGCGTAGCATTTCAAACGCCCCGATCAGCGAGCAGAGCGCCATGACAAGGGGAAAGACCACGGTGTCGGAAAAATAAAGCACCGGCAACAGGACAGCGATGGCGACCGCCGCCGTCAGGATTCGTTTTAACATCACTCATAACCATGGCTTTCGCAATGCAAAAGCCCCTTTCCTTAGAATTGTGGAACAAGCGGCAAGGGCAGATAGCGCATCCTGTGCCGATATGGGTTCAAGGCATCGGGTCGCCGCAAGACACACGCCGACACGTGTGAGCCGCACACAGCCCCATCGCATGCCGCGTTCCGACGCGCCAAAGCGCTGTGAAGTGCTGACGCGACGCGCCGATACGAAACCGAATCGCCGCGATGTGCCGAAAGTTCCGATCTTGGCGCGGGCGTAAATTACGTCCCACCGAAGCGACGCTTTCTGGAGTAGAAATCGCGAACAGCATCATCCACGTCGCGCGGCTTCATATCGGGCCAGAGAATGTCGGTAAAGTACAGCTCCGCGTACGCCGCCTGCCACAAAAGGAAGTTGGAAATCCGCAAATCTCCGCCCGTTCGTACGATCAGGTCAGGGTCGCAGCAATGTGCCGTATAAAGCGCCGCGGAAATCTGTTGCTCGCCGATCGGACCAACTGTCTGCGCGCGCAGGGTTTCAAAGGCGTGGCACAGCTCTTCCCGTGCGCCGTAATTGACGGCAATGTTCAGAACCATTCTCTCGCCGGTTGTTTTTTTCTCCACCCAATTCATTTTTTCCTGCAAGGATGGGCGTAGCGGCGTTCGATTTCCGATAAAATGAAATTGCAGGCTGTGACCGTCCAGTTCCTTCTCGTTCTGATCCAGATACTCCTCCAACAGGTCCATGAGCGCCTCGATTTCATGGGGCGGACGCTTCCAGTTCTCTGTGGAAAAGGCGTACACGGTCACTGCCTCAAAGCCCAGCTTCTCGCAATACAGCACGATATTCCGAAAGGTCTTTGCCCCCGCGCGGTGCCCGTATTCCCTTGGCATACCGCGCTTTTTCGCCCATCTGCCGTTCCCGTCCATGATAAAAGCAATGTGCTTCAGGCGCTCGTCCAGCATCGGTGCTGGGTTCTCTTTTTTGAACATATCCGGTTCACAGTCTCCGCGGGGTGGCGGGGATTTCCTTTCTCTTGGCAATAGGCAAGCGGAACGGCGAGGCAGGAGTCCGGCAGACGCAGAGCGACAAACGATAAAGCCGAAGGCTTTCGCTCCTTCATACATCAAAAGGGGCGAAACATGTTGTGCACATTTCGCCCGGTGCTCTTTGCCGTCGCTCCAGTGGAATCGCGCGCTCAGATCTCCATGATTTCTTTCTCTTTTTTCGCGCTGATCTCTTCAATCCGCTTGATATTCTTGTCGGTGACGTCCTGAATCGCCTTTTCAGCCGCTTTCTGATCGTCCTCGGTCAGCAGTCCGTCCTTTTTCTGCTTCTTTACGTCATCGTTGGCGTCGCGGCGCAGATTACGCACGGCGACCTTGGCTTCCTCCGCGTATTTCTGCACCTGTTTTTTGATCTCGCGGCGACGCTCTTCGGTCAGCTGCGGGAAAACCAGGCGGATGACCTTACCATCATTCATCGGGTTGATGCCGATGTCGGACATCTGGATCGCCTTTTCAATCGCCTTGAGTGTCGAGGCATCGTACGGTGTGATGGTCAGCGTTCTCGCGTCAGCCGTACGGATATCTGCCATCGTGTTGATTGGCGTGGGCGAGCCGTAGTATTCAAAAGAAATGTGCGACAGGACGCCGGCATTTGCCTGCGCCGCGCGGATGGTATTCAGAACGGATTCATAGGACGCAATGGATTTTTCCATCTTCTCTTCCAGATTTTTCGTGCTGTAATTCACAATTTCCTCCTTTTGCCGCGTGGCGGCACTGTCGTAATAAATTAAATTTTCAAAATCTTTAAGGCTTTATTTCCCGAAGCTCCATCTCCGACGGTTCATGTTTCCTTTATGTATGCGCGGAAGGAATATTGCTAATTTGTCCTCAGACGCTGATTTCCGTGCCGATGCGTTCACCCATGACGACGCGATAAATATTCTCCGGGTCGGCAAGCCCGAAAGCGTAGCAACGAATGTGATTTTCCATGCAGAAAGTCGTTGCCGTCAGGTCGAGCGCGCGCAAATTCTTCTCCAGAATCTCCATGTAGGTCAACTTTTCATAGCGGGTTGCGTTCGGGTCGAGTTTAGGGTCGGCGCTGTAAATCGCGTCAATATTTTTTGCCATCAGGACGACGTCCGCACCAATCTCGGCAGCGCGGAGAACCGCTGCGGTATCGGTCGAAAAGAACGGAGAGCCCAAGCCGCATCCGAAGATCACAACCTTGCCCGCCTCCAGGTTTTCCACAGCGGCACGGGAAGAATACAGGTCTGCGAACGCTCGCATTTCCACGGCGGTCATGACCACGGCGTCCAGTCCCTCCTGGAGGAACGTATCCTGGAGTGCGAGAGAGTTGATGGTGGTTGCCAGCATTCCCATGTGGTCTGCGCGGCAATGGTTCATCTTCCCGCCCTGGCGTCCCCGCCAAATATTCCCGGCGCCGCAGAGAACGCCGACCTGGACGCCCTCAGCCTGGCACTTACGGATGACGGCGGCAGTCTTCTGAATAAACTCAAAATTCAAGATGCCGTCCTTCCCTGCAGACAGTGCTTCACCGGACAACTTCAGCAAAACGCGATGATATTTCGGCTGTTTATTTTCCATGATGACTCCTTTGAGGCTTCGGGCGAGCGCCGTGCCTGTATTTCTTATATATTTTACTACAAAACCTCAAATTTGTAAACAGCATTTTGTAAATTCCTCGCGCTTTTTCCGTTTTTGTCGTAATATACAAAACCGGAACCGTGCATGTGAGCGCGGCGGCCCTGAAAGTCGGTGCCGCTTCCGGTACATAAAAGCAAAACAGACCGTCGCGCGAGCGCAACGGTCTGTTGATTTTTTATTTTCTATCGTGTCGGGGAGAATTACTTGCCCGCGGTCATCTTTGCGATCTCTTCCGCAAAGTTTTCCTCGCGCTTCTGGATGCCCTCGCCCTTCTCGTAACGGAAGAAGTCCACGACAGCGATCTTGCCGCCCAGCTCTTTTGCCGTTGCCGCAACATACGCGCCGACCTTCATATCCTCGTCCTTGACGTAGGTCATGTCCAGCAAGCAGTTGTTATCGTAGAACTTGCTGATACGACCGGAGACCATCTTTTCCTTGATGGCATCGGGCTTCTTTGCATTGGCGGGATCGTTGGCGATCTGCGCCAGCAGGATGTTCTTCTCCTCTTCCAGGACGGAAGCGGGAACCTGCGTTCTATCCAGATACGGCGTCGGATAAGCGCCGATCTGCAGTGCGATATTCTTGGCGAAATCCGAAAAACCGGGCTTGTCTGCCACGTCGGTATCGAACTTGACCATAACGCCGATGGAGCCGTTGCCGTGGACGTAGGTGGCGATTGCGTCGCCCTCCAGGACCGCAAAGCGGCGGATGCTCAGCTTCTCGCCGATCACGGCGATCTTCTCAACCAGCGCGTTCTCAACCGTGACATCCGTTCCGTTGAAGGGAGCCTTCATCAGGGCGTCCACATCTGCGGGCAGAACGTTCAGAATCGTGGAGAGCAGTCCGTCCACAAACTCCTGGAACGAAGCGTTCTTCGCAACGAAGTCGGTTTCCGAGTTGACCTCGATCATCGCGTAAACATTGCCCTTATTCATCAGCTTGACAATGCCGTCCGCGGCAATTCTGCCTTCCTTCTTCGCAGCCGTAGCCAGTCCCTTTTCGCGGAGAATGGTGACTGCCTTATCCATATCGCCCTCTGCTTCCACCAGTGCCTTCTTACAATCCATCATGCCAAGACCGGTCTTTGCGCGCAGAGTAGCAACGTCTTTTGCGGTAATATTAGCCATTTTAACAGTTACCTCTTTCTTTTTTCAGTGTAAGGGGGACGGAATTATTCCTTCTCCTCGGTCTCGGCGGCTTCCTCTTTTGCAGCCTCCGCGGGAGCATCCTGTTCGCCCTGACGTCCCTCAATCACCGCGTCTGCGATGACGGAGGAGATCAGCTTGATGGCGCGGATGGCGTCATCGTTACCGGGGATGATATAATCGGCATCGTCAGGATCGCAGTTGGTATCAACGATCGCGACAACCGGGATTCCGAGTCTCTTAGCCTCGAGGACAGCGTTTCTTTCCTTATGCGGGTCAACGATGAAGATGGCGGAGGGGAGAGTATCCATGGTCTTGATACCGCCCAGGTTCTTCTCCAGGTCAAAGGCTTCCTTCTGGAGACCGGCAACCTCTTTCTTGGGGAGCAGATCGAACGTACCGTCCTCCTGCATCTTATTGAGGCTGTTCAGACGGGCGATGGACTTCTTGATGGTCTTGAAGTTGGTCATCATTCCGCCGGGCCAACGGTTATTGACATAGTACATGCCGCAACGCGTAGCCTCTTCCTTGATTGCCTCGGCTGCCTGCTTCTTGGTACCGACAAACAGAAGGGTTCCGCCCTGCGCGGACAGCTCGCGGACGAACATATACGCCTCCTCGAACTTCTTGACCGTCTTCTGCAGGTCGATGATATAGATTCCGTTTCTCTCGGTGAAGATGTACTCCTGCATCTTCGGGTTCCATCTTCTGGTGTGATGTCCGAAATGGACACCGGCTTCAAGCAACTGCTTGATGGTAATGATAGACATGATTCATGTCCTCCTTCGGTTTTTTCCACCACATAGATTTCGTGCTGTCACCCATCACGGGAACCGAACACACGCCGCTATGTGTGTGTATTTTCGTGCCGTTACGCACGCTTTTGCATTATACCACACTTCAGTTCAATTTTCAACGATGTCGGAAATAATTTACACATTATTCACAAAATGACGGGTCGCCGCGCCATGCGCAACGACCCGCGGGATTCCGAATCATACCTCTAGCAATCTTTCGCCTTTTTCCCCGGCAGGGGCAGGGTCAGCGTGGAAAGCTCCCCCGGCGGGAGGCGGACGAGGATGGTATCCTCGCCGAAACATTCAATTTTGTTCCACGGAATAAACAGATACTCCGTTTTTCCGAAATTGAAAAAACCGTTGCACTGCGGGATCATCAGCGCGGTGATGGTTGCGCACTTGGGGTCATATTCGAACTCGGTGGCAAAGCCCAGCCGCGCCCCGTCGCACAGATTGATGATTTCTTTTTTTCGCAAGGAAACTGTCGTGCATCTTGGCATCGCGGTGTACCTCCTTTGCAAAGAATTTGCACGCTCGGTACATCCTATGCGCCGCCTCAGCGTATATTTCCGATTCTCTTACACAAACGGCGGAGGAGCCGACGCAGTTTTTTGCGGACCGGGAGACGGTAGCGGCGCGAGAGGAAATATCCTCCGACCAGAAACGCGGGAGACAGCAATGAAAGGGCAAAGCAGGCAAGACTCCACTTCCCACCGAAAGCGCCCGCGAGTGGCGGAATCAGGACGACCAGGGCGACCGACAGGAAGGTGACCGCGAAGATAGTGAGTGACGACAGATGCGCCGAAAGTCTGCGCGAGAACGCGCCCGCCGTCCGCAAAAGGCAGAACAGGAGGGTCGTCTGCGCGAAAAAGATGGACAACATCATGTACATCTGCTGTCTGCCGTCGTAGGGGGCTATGCCGCACGCCGCGAGGATTTTGCCGATCACCAGCAAAACAATGCCGCAGGCCACCGCCGCAACGCCCCAGTCGGGACGCGCCCGGAGCGGCGCGGCAAAGAACGTCCGGTAATCCGGCACCTCGTCCAGCACATCCGCGTTACAATGGTGGAACGCGCAGACGAGGATGTAGCCAAGGTCGACCCACAAGCCGCTGATCAGCGCAAACATGGGCGACAGCGGCATTGCGCCAAACAACAGCGGCAGGACGACGACCGTGAGGCGCAGAGCCTGTGTAATCACCAGGTACTGGGCCGCCAGCATCATACGGAAGCTGACGGAGCGCGCGGTATAGACCATGTTCAGGATACCCGCCAGTCCCCCGCCGTTCCGTGTGGCGCGGCGAATCAGGACATCGGCGTTGTAGCGGACCGTCTGGTCGCACTGATCCTCCGAGCCGTCCGCCTCTGTCACCACCTCAATCTCGGACTTCACCGAGGCGTCCGTGCGGTAAGAGCCGGACTCACAGCTGATGCACACATCGGCGGGGCTCATCATGGGCGCCTCGCCGTGGCGCAGTCCCAGGCAAGCCGTGACCTTCCCCGCCTGTCGATAGGCGGTCATCAGCGCGACGATCTCCTCCTCGGGGTAGCCGAGAAAGACGCGTTTTTTCTCAAATTCTCCCGACAGTGGGTTTCCGTCCGACGCCCGTGACACGTCCTCCTCCGAGGTAACCCACCCGGCGGCGCTAAGACAGCTCAGCTGATACGCCGATTCCTCCGGGAGAAACAGGGACAGCCGCATGTGTGTGTTTTCCAGTCGTTTACGGAGCTGGATCGGGTTTTTATGATACGCCTCCCGGTAAGCGATCATGCCCTCGAAAATCACCGCATCCCCCTCATAGCGGACGAGAATGACGACGTGGGTTCCCTGGTCGTGCAAATGGCGGAAGATTTCCGCGAGCGTTTGCCTTCCCTCCTCGCGCAGAGAAAGAAGCTCGTCATTTTTCCGGTAGCAGTTGCACTGCGTCAACACGCCGACATCGGTCGTGCACAAAAGTGCGAACGACCCGTTGTTTCTTCCCTCCCGCGTCCGCCGGAGCGTCAGCTCCACGCAGGGTCCGAACGCGGTCTTTCTCCGGATGGCGGAGGATTGCAGGCGGATGCGCAGCGCGGCAAAATCCGCCCTCAGAAACTCTCCCAGCTCGCGGACGCCCTGCGACATTTTGCCGTATTCGGAGCGGAGTGACCAATCGCCGCTCTCGCGCAAAGCCATATCGTAAAAGCAGGCAAGCTCGAACAGCGCCTCCACCGCGTCATTCTTCAACTTATCGCCGGAGCACATGGCGCCGTCGGCATACACGGCGTAAGGGTGGAATTTACCGTCCGAAAGTGCGGTTTTATCGAACAAAAACAGCTCGTCGATGTGTCCCATGGCGTCGATCGCCCGATAATTTTTAATCATGGCGGAGTTTTCGCGGGGGGTGCCGACCGATGCGCGAATCACGCCGCAGGCACAGATCAGATGTCCCATCGCAACGACCTGCTCGCTCATTGCGGAGACGACCAGCGCCAAAAGAATCAGGAGAATATCAAACACGCTGACCCTACCCAGCCCCGTCAGAATGGCGATCAGCGTCACCGGGAGAAGCAGAGCGGTCAGGAGGAGTCCGTGGCGATTCATCTGCCGCCGGATGGGGGCGGTAAAGCCGGGGTCGCCGGTGCGCGTTGCCAGGCAATGCTCCCCCGCCTGCGTGGCGATATATGTATCCGCTCCCGTTTCCGTCACGATCGCCCGCGCGTGTCCGGTATGGACAATCGTGCCCGCGTACATCATATTCATCCGGTCGTACACGGGAATATCGTAATAATTATCGTAAGTCAGAGTGGCATTTTTGGTCGCGGGCACGTATTTTTCATCGCCGCCCGCCTCAAAGACAAAGGTCAGGACGCCAAAGTCCTCGCTCTGCCCGACCAGCCGCACATCAGCCGGGACAATATCGCCGCGTTGCAGGAGCAGCAGATCTCCCGGTACGATATTCGCGGCGTCCGTCACCATGAGTTTCCCGCCGCGGACAACGCGGACGCGCGGCACGGAATAGCTACTCATGGTTTCCTTGATACGCATGGATTTATAGTACGCTACAAGGCTGACGCAAAGCGACGCCATGAGCACCGTGAGGACGGTCCATGCGGCTTCATACCGGCGGAAAGCGAGTGCGACGAAGCACAAAAACAGCAAAACCAGCAAGGACGGGTCGCCGAACAGCGCGCGGAAGCAGGAGGACAGTCTGCCGCGTTCGGGCAGGAACAGCTCGTTTCTGCCGATACGTCGCAAGCGGCTCCGGCAGATCTTCGGCTCCAGTCCCCGGTTCACGTCGGTTTTCAGACGTTTGGCAACGTCGGATGCCGACATGGTATGCCAGTTTTCTCTCGGTTGATTCGACATCCTCCGCTCCTTTCCCTCAGATAAAAAGCTCGTCAGAAATCCGCAGAAGCGCTCACATGCAATCCACCCGGATACCCTCGTCGCCCACCGACAAACGTGCCTGTGTCACGGCGCGGGCAGTATCGGACAGGATTTCCTCCGCGAGGCGATCCTCCACCTCTTTCTGTAGATACCGACGCATATTGCGCGCGCCGAAGCTGGCGGAAAACGACTCTTTGGCGATATAGGCGGGAACGTCGTCCTCGTACGCGAGGCAGATTCCTTTCTCCTCGAGCACCGCGGCAAGGTCACCCAGCATGATTTTGGCGATGGACACGAAGTCCCGCTCGTCAAGCGACCGGAACGTGATGATTTCGTCCACCCGGTTGAGAAATTCCGGTCGCAGGAACGCGGAGAGCGCCTTTTGCATTTTGCTCAGCGCGAGCGCCTGCGCCTGCCCGGAAAAGCCGATGGCGGCAGCCGAATGGTCCGACCCGGCATTGGTGGTCATGACCAGAATGGTATTCTCGAAATTGACCGTTCTGCCGCTGGCGTCCGTGATTCTCCCGTCGTCCAGAATCTGGAGCAGGATATTGAGCACGTCGGGATGCGCCTTTTCGATCTCGTCAAACAGCACCACGGAGTACGGGTGGCGGCGGATTTTCTCGGTCAGCTGCCCTGCCTCGTCGTAGCCGACATACCCGGGAGGAGCGCCGATGATGCGCGAGACCGAGTGCTTTTCCATAAACTCCGACATATCCAGCCGGATCAGCGTCTCCGGAGTATGGAACAGCTCGTTTGCCAGCGTTTTGACCAGCTCGGTCTTACCCACGCCGGTCGGCCCAGCGAAGATGAACGAGACCGGCTTGCGTTTATAGGAGATTCCCGCGCGATTGCGTTTGATGGCGCGCACCACGGCGTGAACCGCCTCGTCCTGTCCGACGATGCGTGACCGGATGTGTTCCTCCAGGTGGGCAAGCTGTGCGGACTCGTTTTCGTTGACTGTTCCCGCGGGGATTCCCGTCCAGAGCTCGATCACCTGGGCAAGCTGTTCGCCCGTCAGCTCGACCGCGGCGCACTCCGGTTCAATGGCGTGCAAGCGTTCGGACAGCTTCAGCTCCCGCTCGCGGATATGGGCGATCTGCTCATACCGCGCCTGCATTGCCGCCTCGCTCGCGTCCGCGGGGGAGGCGTCGTTCTCCAACGCTTCCCTTTGCTGTTTCAACTTCAAAAGCGCGTCCCGAATCTCGTATGACTCGTTGATGACCGCGGTATTGAGCGACAGGTAGGACGCCGCCTCGTCGATCAGGTCGATCGCTTTATCGGGCAGATAGCGGTCAGTGATATAGCGCTCGGACAGCACCACCGCGCGGCGCAACAGAGCATCCGGAATCAGAATCCCGTGAAATTCTTCATAATAATGTTTGATGCCGCGGAGCATTTCGACGGTATCTTCCACCGACGGCTCCTCCACCAGCACCGGCTGGAAGCGCCGCTCCAGCGCCGCGTCCTTTTCGATGAACTTCCGGTATTCCACCAGCGTTGTCGCACCGATGACCTGAATCTCTCCGCGGGAGAGCGCCGGCTTGAGGATGTTGGCGGCGTTCATGCTTCCCTCGGAATTCCCCGTTCCGACCAGGTTATGCACCTCGTCGATGACAAGAATGACGTTGCCCGCGTCCTTGACCTCGTTAATCAGCCCCTGGATGCGCGCCTCGAACTGACCGCGGAACTGGGTCCCGGCGACCAGCGCCGTCAGGTCCAAAAGGCAAATTTGCTTGCCCTTGAGCTTGAACGGCACCTCGCCCGCCGCGACGCGGAGCGCCAGCGCTTCGGCGATTGCCGTTTTGCCCACGCCCGGTTCTCCGATGAGGCACGGGTTGTTCTTCTGGCGGCGGCAGAGCACCTGAATCATGCGGGACAGCTCCCGGTCGCGTCCGACGATACGGTCCAACCGTCCCTCGGCGGCGGCGCGCGTCAGGTTGCGGCAATAGACCGGCAGATATTTATATTTCTTTCCTTTTTGCTTCGACGCTTCCCTGTCCGGCGCATGATTTTGCGCCGCTCCCTCGGGGGCGACCGGCGGCTTTGCGTTCGCGTCGTTATCCGGAATCAATCCGACCTGGCGGAACAGCTTTTTGAAGTCGAAGGTCGGGACGATGTTCTCACTCTCGGTTTTCCCGCTGTTTTCGCCGTCGCCGTCCTCCTCCGTCCCGTCCGCGTCCTCCCCGTCGTCCTCCCCGTCGGGCAGGTCGGAGGAACGCAGCAGATGCTCCATTTCATCTTCCATTCCCGCGAGCTGGTCGGGGGTGATTCCCAGCTTTCCGAGCGTATCGCCCAGCATGTTCTCAATGGGAAGCCCCAGCTCTCTGGCGCAGTGCATGCAAAGCCCCTCGCTCTTTTTTTCGCTACCCTCCACCTTTGTGACAAAGACCACGGCGGGACGCTTTCCGCAACGTGAGCATTTCATCATAAAATCTATCCCGTGTCCGGATTTCTCCGGCACTTCCTTTCCGTATTCAAATTTTATCCGATCGGTAAGATCAGACGGAAAATGTTATGCTCCCACACCCATCGGAACAGGATTGTCTGTTCAAACGCCTGTGAGAAACCAAGCTGTTCATATGAGGTCTGCACGAATGACAGCACAAGATACAAAAGCAATGTATACGCCGAGGCGTACAGAATGGCGCCGAGGAAGCCGAGGAAAAACCCGAGAAACCGGTCGCAGGTACGGATGACCGGGAGGTCTGCAATTTTCCCCAAAAGAAAAGAAAGCAACGTCAGCACCAGAATGGTTCCGAAGAACAGCACCGCGTAGGCGGCCACGTCCGACAGGACATGTGCCACCGGCTGTCCGATGCTCTCCGCCATCTCGCGCAGGGTTTCCGCCGAGCCGTCGGTCACAGAACCGTAGGCGTCCTCAATCCCGGAAACATCCACGCGGAAGACACCGAGCAGGGTCTTCAGCCAATCCGGGAGATTATTCAAAACAGCGGACAGGTCAAAGTGACCGTCACCCTGCCCGAGTGTATCCAGCAGGCGGTCATAGATCACCCCGGTCACGTGCGAGAGCAGATATCGGCTCTCCAGCCACGCCGAAGCCGCGGAGCCGAACAGATAGGCCACGATGGCCGCGACAAGCGTCTTGGCGGCTCCGAGGACGGAGCGGATAAAGCCGCGCCGCCAGCATGTGATGACCGTTGCGAGGATAAGCAGCGCCAGGGAAAGGTCCAAAAAATATTTCATCGTTCATTCTCCTCATCATGTCGCCGTTTTATGCGCGGCGTGGGCAGTATACATTCGACTCATGGTACGCCAGCCTGACAAAGGTCCTCCGGTCAGGCTACGGCTCCGGCAGATCCATGCGGATGGCTTTCGCCTCCCCGCACGCAAAAACCGAGCCGCCAGCATCCGCGAGTAAGGCGGTGTATTTCTGACGAAGCGTCAGGGTCAGCTCCGGCGCGTCTTTGCCCGGTGCAAAGACATAGACAGTATCTCCGGCGAGCGCACACAGCCGATCTCCCGAGAGAACGGCGTCCGTGACCTCGCCCTCGACAGTCACATTATATATCACCTGCGCCGCTTTGTCAAACACCATAATTTCGGTGAAATTGTTATATCGCGTCGCGTCGCAAAGGACGATCAGCGCATCCCCGCGGATGCGTGCCGAACGGACGGTCGAGGAATTCAGCGCCGCGGCAGCGACCGTGCTCCCGTCGTCGCGGAAAACGTACCATCCGTCGGTCGTGAGGACCGCGACGGTCTCCTCGTCCAGCCAGCGGCAATCCACCGGGTAGGAATTTTCCAGCGTCCATTCGGAATCCAATGTGTCCTTGCCGGGCGACGCGACGAGAAAGGTGGTCTGCATGACGCCGTTTTCCGTTAACACGGCGGCGATCAACAATCGTGAGGTCTTCTCCGAAATGCCCGCGCAAACGGCGTATTCCGGGAGGGAGTAACGGTTGAGCAGGCGGGAGCTTGCGTCATAGAGCAGGATTTCGGAGACTGCCGTCGTTCCGTCGCAGACAAGGGTGTAATACCCCGTTTTCCCAACTGCCGCCGCGCGGATATTGCCCGGCGCCGTGCCTCTTTTGACGCAGGTAAAGGAATTATACACCCCGTAACCTCCCCCACCGACGTCGTAGGTCAAGAGGTAGCGCCCCGACGCGCACAGACGCGGGTTGCGCAAGGCACGGAAATCGGACTGGATTTCTTTCCCGCGCGAGGAAAAGACGGTCAACTTCTCGGTGCCGAGTACGGCAAGTCCGTCCCGGTACAAAACATACTGATTATCGGAGCCGGCGGTATAGACCAGCGTTTCGCTCGCCACCGTTTCGCGCAGTGACAGCGAGGTGCGCAGGTCCTTGACAAAATACACCAGGCTGTCCGTTGACAAAAGGTCGGTATTGGACAGAAACGAGACCGCGATGAAGACTGCGAGGAGCATAAGCAAAACAACCTGCGCTGACACGTAGCGCGCCGAGACCTCGCGGTAATATTCCCCCTGCGGCACGGCGGTCCGCACGGGCTTCTTCGGCTTTGGCGGCTCGGGAGACGGCGCTCTGTCCGCCGGTTTCCCGGCGTTTTGCTTTTGCTTTGCCAGCTCTTCCATAAAGGCGGGCAGCTTCATATCGCACCATTCCTCCTCTCGCTTTCCGTCCGGCGGGAGAACTCCGCGCCGCCTTCGCGGGCGGATTCCCCACCATTCTGCATTATAATACCCGGGTTCGCTTACAATCACGAAAACAGCGGAATCCCGTAGCGCACGCAGGACAGGTAGAGTCCGTGCGACGGCGCGGTTCGCCCCGCGGCGGCGCGGTTGTGTGCCGCGGTGATTTCAGGAACCTTGTCCGGGTCGGTCTTTCCTACCGCCACCTCAAACAGTGTTCCCGCCATAATGCGCACCATATGGTACAAAAAACCGTCGGCGCACACGCGGAACGTCACGATGTCGCCCTCTCTTTCTACCGATGTGCGGGTGACGGTGCGCACGGCATCCCGGATTTTGGAGCCTTGCGCCATGTAAGAAGAAAAATCCTGCTTACCGCACCATGTTGCCGCCGCCGCCTGCATCCTGCAGAGAGCGTCGGGAGCCGGTGTTCCCGGGATATGCCAGCTGCGGTATTCCTCAAACGGGTCGCGCACCGGGGAGAACAGAAAGCGGTATTCGTATTCCTTTTCCGCCACATCATAGCGCGGGTGGAACGTGTCCGGCACAGCGCACGCCGCCGTGACCGCGATGTCCGGCGGGAGGTAGTGCGACAGGGCGCGCGGAATATCCCGCACGTTCACCGCAGTCGGGAGGTCGCTCTGCCCGCGCTTATTGACGGCGGCGCAGAACATTTTGGCGTGCACGCCCGCGTCGGTACGACTGCATCCGACGACGTCACATTCATAGCCGAACAGCGCACGCGTCGCCAGGTTCAGCTCCCGTTGCACCGTCGGCGTCTGCTTCTGCACCTGATAACCGTTATACGCCGTCCCGACGAAGCGCAACTTCAACAGCACTTTCATCGACTTTCATGCCCCTTTCCTGCGGAATCCGAGTCGGTTTTGCTAAGCAAACTCGCGATTATTTAAGTGAGGTAAGCCGTAAAACGCAAATTGTCCCCGGCTACATGGTATATCCGACCCCAAGGCGGTTCAGAAGCAAAAGCGCGGCGCCGAACAGAACCATCACTCCCAGCGCGACGAAATCCGTCGGACGATAGTGCAAAATCTTCAGGCGCGTGCGTCCCTCGCCCCCGCGGTAACAGCGGCACTCCATCGCCATCGCCAGCTCATCCGCCCGCCGGAATGCGGAAACGAACAGCGGCACCAGAATAGGAATAAGCGCTTTTGCGCGCGCGATGGGCGAGCCGCTCGAAAAATCGGCTCCCCTTGCCTTCTGCGCCGCCATAATCTTATCTGTTTCCTCCACCAGCGTGGGGATAAACCGCAGTGCGATGGTCATCATCATGGCAAAGTCATGCACCGGCAGTCCGATCCAGCGAAGCGGCGTCAAAAGTCGCTCCAGGGCGTCCGTGAGCATGATGGGAGTCGTCGTATAAGTCAGGAACATACTCGCACCGAGTATGAGCACCAGGATACGAATCATAATGAACGCGGCGTTATAGAGCCCCTCGACGTAAATATGAATCCTCCAGAAGGAAACCAGCAACCGGTCGCCGCCCGTCCACAGAACGTTGACCACGGCGGTAAACAGCATGACGAAAATGAGGGGTCTGATCGCGCCGAGCACCGTTCTCAGCGGAATACGGCTGAGGGCGACCAGCAAAATCGCCGAAACCAGCAACGCGGCAAAGCTGAGGACGTTGCGGCACAAAAAGGACGCGACGATATAAAGAATGGCAAGGATCACCTTCATGCGCGGATCCATGCGATGGAGAATCGAAGCGACCGGGTAATACTGCCCCAGCGCGATATTTTTCATACGTATGACCTCTTTCTTTTTGAGAACTCAGCGCGCGTCCCCGGGGGTCTGTCCGTCCTTGCCGAACAGCTCAAGGAGGCAGGAGACCGCCTGCCCGATCGTGAAAACGTCCGGCGGAACCGGAACGCCCCGTTCCCGCAAAAGGTGGCACACGCGGGAAACCTCCGGGACATCCAGACCGACCGAGGTAAGCACTTCGGGGTGAGAGAATACCCGGGCGGTCTCGTCCTGCATGACCACGCCCGCGTGGGAGAGGACGACGACGTTGTCGCAATAGCGCGCCATATCTTCCATGCTATGGCTGACGATCACGACCGTGGCGCCCGTTTTTTCCCGGTAGCGGACGATCTCGCCGAGAATGGCGTCCCTCCCGCGCGGGTCGAGTCCCGCTGCGGGTTCATCCAGCACAAGCACCTCGGGGCGCATGGCGATCACGCCGGCAATCGCGGCGCGGCGTTTTTGTCCGCCCGACAGGTCGAACGGCGAATGGTCCAGCATCTCCCCGTCCAATCCCACCAGCTCCGCCGCCTCCCGCACGCGATCGTCGATCTCCTGCGGGGAGAGCTTCATATTCTTCGGGCCGAAGGCAATATCCGCCCGCACGGTTTCCTCGAAAAGCTGATATTCCGGATACTGCATGACCAGTCCCACGCGGAAGCGCACCTGCCGGATCTCTTTGGGATTCTGCCAGATGTCCTCGCCGTCCAGAAGAATTTTTCCCTCCGTGGGGCGGTTCAGCCCGTTGAGAAGCTGAACCAGCGTGGATTTCCCCGAGCCGGTATGCCCGATAATTCCCGTAATGGCGTTTTCGCGGATATCCAGTGTAATATTCTCCAGCGCCCGCACCTCAAAGGGGGTGCCGGGAGAATAGACATAGCTTACGTTTTCCAGCCTTAATTTTGACATGTTTTCCCCGATTCCGTCTGATGAATTTGATGACCCAGCCAGCTCTCGTAGGCACGGCAGATGGTCTGCACGCAGTCCGCCGGGCTCGCGACCTTGCCCGGCATGTCAATTCCCGCCGCGCGTAGCCGATGCACCAGCGCCGCCGACTGCGGCACATCCAGCCCCGCCTGCCAAAGCACCTCGGGGCGGGAGAAAATCTCCTCCGGCGTTCCGTCGCACAGGACCTCGCCGTCGTTGATAACGAGAATCCGGTCGGCGCGCGCCGCCTCGTCCATGTGATGGGTGATCGTCAGCACGGTCATGTTCCGCTCCCGGTGCAGTTTTTCGATGACGTCCATCACCTCTCTGCGCCCCTCCGGGTCGAGCATTGCCGTCGATTCATCGAGGATCATACACTCCGGCATCATGGCGATGACCCCGGCGATTGCCACTCGTTGCTTCTGACCGCCGGAAAGGCGATGCGGCTCGTGGTGCGCGTACGCGCTCATGCCGACCATCTCCAGGGCGTCGTCCACCCGGCGGCGGATTTCCTCGGTCGGAACGCCGAGATTCTCCGGACCGAACGCCACATCCTCCTCGACGATGGTCGCCACCAGCTGGTTATCGGGGTTCTGAAACACCATACCGACGCGCCGACGCAGATCGTAAATATCGTCGTCCGTCATATCGGGCGCCGTCACATCCTTGCCGCCGATGTAAATTTTTCCCCGCGTCGGCTCCAGGATGAGATTGAGCAGCTTGGCAAGTGTCGATTTTCCGGAGCCGTTATGCCCGAGAATCGCAACATACTCGCCTTGTTGTATGGAAACACTGATATTTTTAAGAACGGGCGCCGCGTCCGCAGCCGAAAGCGGCGTACTGTCCGGGACTTCCGTATCTGCGTAGGTATAGCACAAATTTTCGGTTCTGATCCAAGGCTCCGTCATGATACCTTATCGACCACCTTTCTCGGGTAATTGCGGAGGTTGCAAGCGCCTTTGCGCCGCGTATGCCCTCTCGTCGGCTCTTTGAGTGAGGTACCCTCACTCCGCCATCCAGCGCGAGCTGGCGCCGCACGGGAGGTACGCCCCCGTCTGCGTGACGCGAAGTCCCAGCTCCCCTGCCTCGATTCGCCCGCCGAAGCGCGAACGAACCTTCAGGTCCAACAGATAGTTCATCGTCATCGGGGACAGTCCTGTCGTGTACGAGTTGATGAGGAAGAACAGCGGATCATCCGAAAGCAACCCTGCCGTCAATCCGACCAGCTCGTCCACGCAATCCTCCAGCTTCCACACCTCGCCGCCCGGTCCGCGTCCGTAGGAGGGCGGGTCCATAATGATTCCCTCATAGCGGTTTCCGCGGCGAAGCTCCCGCTCAACAAATTTTTTGCAGTCGTCGACGATATAGCGGATATGCGCGTTTTCCAGACCGGACAGCGCCGCGTTTTCCTTTGCCTGCGCGACCATGCCCTTGGCCGCGTCCACATGAACGACCGATGCCCCCGCCTTTGCCGCCGCGACGGTCGCGCCGCCGGTATAGGCGAAAAGGTTCAGCACCCGGATCGGGCGCCCCGCGCTCCGGATTTTCTCGGAAAACCACTCCCAGTTCACCGCCTGCTCCGGGAAAAGTCCGGTATGCTTGAATCCCATCGGGCGCAGGACAAATTGCAGTCCCAGCTCATCAAATCCGATCTTCCAGCTCTCCGGCAGATGGTTCTTCACCCAGCCGCCGCCCCCCGAGGAGGAACGGCGGTAAATTCCGTCGGCTCTTTGCCAGGCGGGGTGTTTTTTTGTATTTTTCCAGATCACCTGCGGGTCCGGGCGAATGAGGATATACCGCCCCCAGCGCTCCAGGCGCTCACCGTCCCCGGTGTCGAGCAATTCATAGTCTTTCCAATTTTCCGTTGTCCACATAGAAGAACCTCTTAAGCCTTGTTATAGTAGGATGCCAGCCGGGAGCCTCCGCTGTGCGCGTGCGTAATGGCGAGCGCCAGCGCGTCCGCGGTATCGTCCGGTTTCGGCGGTTGTTCCAGCCCGAGCAGTCGCGTCACCATGGCTATCACCTGCTTTTTTTCCGCGCGCCCGTATCCGACGACCGCCTGCTTCACCTGAAGCGGAGTGTATTCCGCGAGGGTCAGACCGCATTCCTCGCCGACCAGAAGAATGACGCCGCGCGCCTCGGCGACACGGATACCGGTCGTCTGGTTGGTATTGAAAAACAATTCCTCCACTGCCATGGCGTCCGGGCGGTAACGGCGGATAATCTCGGTCATCTCCCGGTAAATTCTTTGGAGCCGTTGGGAGGTGGTGCACTCCTTTGGCGTCAGGATAGAGCCATAGGCGACCGGGGTGAAGTGAGACGCGCGATATTCCAAGACACCCCATCCGACGATCGCCAGACCGGGATCAATTCCGAGGATGGTCATATATGCATCTCCCTTCTGTACACTCTTTCCTATCATAATATCATATCATAAAAAACCTCGCAAGTCAAATGAAAGTGCAAAGTTTCATAAAAAATTTAATTTTATATGGGAGGGGTTGTCACGCCATGTACGACAGCCCGGGAGAGGGGTTCGGGTAGCATCCGCACCGTCGTTTGCCCCGTATTACACAAAAATTTCAGGTCATGTGGGAAAAGCGTTCTTCCGACTCACGTTCAACTGCTGATTTTGAAAGGGCTGGCGCATGTGCACCAGCCCTTTTGTATCAGCCGTTGGTTGATTATTTCAAAAATCCATTGACAATTTGTTCTTCCGCTTCTTTTTCCGTCAGTCCGAGGGTCATGAGCTTCATGAGCTGATCCCCGGCAATCTTTCCGATTGCCGCCTCATGGATGAGCGACGCCTCCACGTGGTTGGCGACGATCTCGGGAATGGCGCTGACGCTTGCGTGATCCATAATGATGGCGTCGCACTCCGAATGTCCGACGCACCGATTATTTCCCCGGATGTCGGAGCGGAACACCTGTGCCGAATTCTGTTTCGCCACCGAGCGTGAAACGAGATCGCAGGCGCAACCCTCGCCGTTCATATCGACGGTAAAATCCGTCTCGGCGCGCTGTTTGCCGTGCGTCATGATCTTCTCGCGGATGGTCAGCGTCGCGCCGTCCGACAGCGTTGCGGTCGTTTTGCGCAGAGTGGAATCCACGCCTTTAATCTGCGTCATTTCCATTTCCATCTGGGAATTTTCCCCCAACTCCACCACCGTCGTGGGGTTCATGACGCGGCTTCCGTTGCCGTCGCCCTCCCCGTAGTGCTTCTCCACGTAGCGGACGTGCGCGTCCCTGCCCACATGAAAGGTATGAATCCCGCTGTGCTCGGTCGTCTGGTCGCCGCAGGAATGGATGCCGCATCCGGCGATGATGGTGACATCCGCGCCGTCGCCGACAAAAAAGTCGTTATAGACCGTCTCCTTCAGTCCGTTTTCGCTCAGAATGACCGGAATATGCACGCTCTCGTTCTTCGTTCCCGGCGCGATGAGAATGTCGATGCCGGAGACATCGGTTTTGGAAACGATATTGATATTCGTCGTCGTTGAGCGACCGATGCTCTTGCCGTCGGAGCGGATATTATATGCGCCGGCGGGAACCGCGTGAAGGTCCGCGACTTCGCGCAGCAGTTGCTTTTGAATCGAATTCAGTTCCATACGATGTCTCCTTATGAAATTTTGTCCATCAGCGTGGGGCATGCCGCGGAGGAGCGGAGCAGGTCGGGCAGAATGTCCTCCTTGGCGCCGACCGCGCGGAGCTGTCCGTCCGCAATGACAACAATCTTTTCCGCGATATTCAGAATTCTTTCCTGGTGAGAAATAATCAGAATGGACCCGCCGAGGCGGTCGTGCATCTTTTCAAACACTGCGATGAGGTTGCCGAAGCTCCACAGGTCAATGCCCGCTTCCGGCTCGTCAAAAATCGACAGCTTTGTTCCGCGTGCGAGCACCGTCGCGATCTCAATACGCTTCAACTCACCCCCGGACAAGCTGGAATTCACCTCACGGTTGATATAGTCTCTTGCACAGAGACCTACCTCGCTCAGATACCCGCATGCCTGTGCGACACTCAGCGGCTTCCCTGCCGCGAGCGTAATCAGGTCGTTGACCGTGATTCCCTTGAAGCGAACCGGCTGTTGGAACGCGAAGCTGATTCCCTCCTGTGCACGTTCGGTGATTCCGAGGTCGGTAATGTTCTTTCCGTCCAGCCAGATCTCCCCCTCGGTCGGGCGAAGAATCCCGGCGATCACACGTGCGAGTGTCGATTTTCCGCCGCCGTTCGGACCTGTAATCGCGACAAACCGCTCATCAATCTCCAGATTGATGTCGCGGAGGATCTCTTTTTTGCCGTTGCCTCTGCCGTCCGCCGCGTTCTGCTCATCCGGGACAACGTACGAAATGTGCTTTAATTCCAACATGGGTCTGCTTGATTCCTTTCTTTTGCTTCTCTGTACCGTTGCTTTCCGACTTTTCCCGCAACAGTATACCATATTGTTCAGGAAATTACAACAGAAAATACATTTTTTACGCGAAAAACCGGGGCCGCCGCTTCCACGTCAGCCCCGTTTTCCATGTAATCGGTAATTTCCCAGGAAAAGTGAGGAGTCATCATCAGCGATCCTCCACGTCCCGTCTGCCCTCCAGCGCCCGTCCGAGCGTCACCTCGTCTGCGTATTCCAGGTCGGCGCCCACCGGGATTCCGTAGGCAAGGCGCGTCACCTTGACGCCGAGCGGGTGCATCAGCCGGGAAAGGTAATGCGCGGTTGCCTCGCCCTCGATGGTAGCATTGGTTGCGATAATCAGCTCCTTGATCTCGCCGCTCCCGACCCGCGCCACCAGCTCACGGATTTTGAGCTGTTCCGGGGTCACGCCGCTCATCGGCGAAATCAGTCCGTGCAAAACGTGATACACTCCGCGGTATTCCCGCACCTTTTCCATGGCGAGCACCGCCTTAGCGTCCTCGACCACGCACACGGTGGAGCGGTCGCGCGAGTCGTCCCGGCAGATCGGGCAAAGCTCGCAGTCCGTCAGGTTCTGGCAGACCGGGCAAAGGTGAATATCCCGCTTGGCTCTGAGGATGGCGTCGGCGAACTTTTGCGCGTCCTCCTCGCTCATATCTAACACGGAATATGCCAGTCGCATTGCCGTTTTGCGTCCGACACCCTCCAGCTTGCCGAACTGCTCCGCCAGGTGCTGGAGGGACTCGATATATTCCGCCATAGATCAGAACAGCCCCGGCATATTCATGCCGCCTGTGATCTTTTCCATCGCCTCGCCGTTGACCTTATCCACGTGTCCGATCGCCTGGTTCACCGCCGCGACAAGGATGTCCGATAGTGTTTCGATGTCCTCGGGATCCACGATGTCCGGCTTGATATCAATGGAAAGAATCTCTTTCTTCCCGTTAATCTTCACCGTCACCATGCCGCCACCCGCGCTGACGTCATATTCTTTGGCGTCCAGCTCCGATTGCAGGGCAGTCATATCCTCCTGCATTTTCTGTGCCTGGCGGATCATCGCCTGCATATTCTGGGCGCCGCCCATGCTCTTCGGAATATTTGCTCTCATAATATTGCTCTCCTCTGTATTCAAGTCTCGGTTTTGCGTTGCTTACACCGTTTCCGGCAGTTATTCGTTCAGCTCCTGAATGATCTCCTCCATCGCGCAGGCGTCCGTTGCCTTGGGAATCAGCTCCATGCGGATGGACGCGTCGCGAACCTCCCGCTCAAGGCAGACCGAAAGCGCTCCGCGCAGGGCTGCCCGCGTTTCGTCCTTTCCTGCCAAATCCAGGGAGAACGGGTTGCCGAAGCGAATCACGATTCCGCCGTCCGGCGTCTCGTAGGCGACCGACTGGTGCAGGAACGAGGCAAGCCCCACATTCTGCTGGCGCACGCGTTCGATGACCTCGCTCCACGCGCGGATGGGTCGGAGAATTTTTTTATCGGTTGCGGGTGCGGTACCCGCGGGCTTTGCCTGCCCGGACGGTGCGGGCGAGTCGGGAGTGGAAGGGGCGGTTGCCGCGGCAGTCGCAGCAGTCGCGGCGGTCGTGGAAGTCGCGGGGGGCACGGTCGGCGCTGATGTCTCGGCGCTCTCCCCGTCCTTGCCGTTCGCCGGATGGTTTTCATCGCTCCCGATGTCCTGCCGAAGCGGTTCCGGAGCGCTCTGCCACATGCCCGAGCTGATCTTTTCCTCCAGTCGCGCGATGCGCGAGAGCAGTGCCTCGCTTCCCGTATTGAGGGACTCGTCGCACATGCGGGTGAGGGTCAGCTCCGCCGTCACGCGCTTGAGCGCGCCGGACGACTGCATGGTCTGATACGCCGCGGCGAGAAGCTGTTGATGGAACAGGATGGTCTCGCGGGTAAACTTCCGGCTGACCTCCTGCAACCGGCGTTCCTCGTTATCGGTCAGGTCAAGGTACGCCTTAAAGTCCGGCGTTGTCCGGACGATCATCATATCCCGGTAGACCGAGATCAGATCCTGCCAGAACACGCCGATGTCCATGGACGACTCCGCGATCCGGGCGATCCGTCCGTAGAGGGCGTCGTAATCCCGGGAGGCGATCGCCGCTACGGTGGAAAGCACCTCATCGCGTCCCGCCAGCCCGACGGTTTCATTCACAAGGCGTGGCGTGATCGGCTCGCGCGCGCCGGCACAAAGCTCCAGAAGGGAGATCGCGTCCCGCATACCGCCCTGTGCCAGCTTGGCAAGGAGCGTCGCCGCGTCGTCCTCCAGCGGGATGTTCTCCTGTCCCGCGATATATTTCAGACGGTCGCGTAGCACCGGGGTGGCAATGCGCCGGAAATCAAAGCGCTGGCAACGCGAGATAATGGTCGCCGGCAGTTTCTGCATTTCGGTCGTTGCGAGAATGAAAATGACGTGCGCGGGCGGTTCCTCCAGCGTTTTCAAGAGGGCGTTGAACGCGCTTCCCGACAGCATATGGACCTCGTCGATGATATAGACGCGGTAGCGCAGGGCGCTGGGCGCGTAGACCACCTCGTCGCGGATGTCGCGGATGTTATCCACGCCGTTATTGGAGGCGGCGTCCATTTCAAGCACGTCGGTCGCCGTTCCGTTTTCGATCGACCGGCACGCTGCACATTCTCCGCACGGCGAACCGTTCACCGGATGCTCGCAGTTGACGACCTTGGCGAGGATTTTGGCGCAGGTCGTCTTTCCCGTTCCGCGCGAGCCGCAGAACAGATAGGCGTGGCTCCATGCCTGATGCTCCGTCTCATATTTCAGAATGGAGGTAATATGCTCCTGTCCGCACACGTCGTCGAACGTCTGCGGTCGCCATTTACGGTAAAGCGCCTGATGCACCGTATCCCTCCTGTCCCTCTGTCGCGGCAGAGCGCTGAAATTTCACGGGGAACATTTCCCACATACCGACAGTCGGGCGTCATTTCCCGACAGCGGACTTACCTCGCAAATAAAATAAAGAAAACACGCAAAGAACGCCGCGCCGCAAAACGAGATCATACACCTCAAAATCGAACGTTACGCCTGGGTGGTGCGCGTCGGCTCCGCTCAAAACAGGCACCCTCACGGCACACCGGTTCAACTGCTTAATGCTGCTTGGTTCCCCACCTGACATGGTTCACAGCCACCGATTGCGCGAGACCCGCTTCTCAACACGGCTCCGACGTTTCCGACCGCAAACGCGCGGTCCTCAGAAGAGGAATCCCCCCCTGCTACAGCGGATTTCAGGTACAGGGCTCCGCTACTCCCCCGGATGGTATGACCTCGTTTCACAGCGCGACGCTGATCACGCTCCTCATTATAGCAGATTATTTGCCGTTTTGCAAGGGCTTTTTCAAAAATTCACAAATTGCCATTCAACGCACAGGCATTCCGCCCGCGCCGTCCGACCAACGCACACGCGTCCAACCGTCCGACACGTATGCGGTTATCGTCTCCGGAATCTTTCCGCACACCGCGTCGCCGTTCAGTGCGAAGACCTCCTCATTGGCAAACAGAATCCCGGAAACCCGCGGACATTCCGGGAGCGTCATCTCCGTTTTGAGCACCGGACCGTGCATGCCCATGATCAGCGTCTGACTGTCCGGCAGACATTCCGCGAGCGCGTTCCATGCATCACTCTCCCACACGGATGAGCCGAGGTAGGTCAGGCGGCACAGCTTTCCGTCCCGCCGTCCCTCATAGCGAAAGCCGACCGCAAGCGTCGGGTGGGTCGAGCGCGGGATCATCCGGTAGGTCAAGGACTCCAGTGTGAAATGATCCGTCACCGCGACGTCCTCGCCCGGCAGATAGGTATGGACGCGCACCCGATACTCCGCGGCGAGCGCCGCGATTGCGCGTGCGATTCCCTCGTCCTGCTCTGCCTTGCTCTCCCCTGCCGGCGGCATGGTCAGAGGAAGCCAGATGCTCCGCACGCGAATACGGTTGAACAGCTTACGCAGGGACGCGATGTGGCGGTTATGATAGTGCGTCAGAATCACCGCCTCCACCTCCGTGGTATCGTCCGGCAGAGCCTCGTCAAAGAAGTCACGGTAGGAGGTATAGCCGCCGTCGCTCAGATCGCACAGCACCGTAGCCTCGGTATCGTGCAGGCAAAGCAGTTCACTTTTCCCGTGGCGGACATAGGTGACATCCGCGACGCCCGCGCGCAGGGCGACGGTGACACCGAGCGACACGGCGAACACCAGGACGAAGCCTGCCATGACCGCGATGAAGCGCCGCGGCTTCTTCCACCGGAAAAGCAGGAAAATCAGAGTCACGAAAACGCCGAACGCCAGAACCCATTTGACAAAGGGATAGCGGAGTGAGAGCATGATGTGCCGTCGGTCGCCGAGATAACGCACCGCTGACAGCATGAACTTCGCCACGCAGGTCAGGGCAAAAGAAATGGGGCGGCACAGCGCGCCGAGGAGCGGGAAATTGGCGAAAAACAGAAGCGGTACCAAGCACATACCGAGAATCAGACAGACCTCAAGCAATGGTGTCAGGAGCAGGGTCGAAAGCGGAGAGAGCAGCGACAGTTCCCCGAAACATAGGGCGCACGGGAGCATGAGAAACAGCGAGATTACGCAGGAAGCGGCAAGCATTTTGAGAACACGTCCAAGGCGACGCACCAGCGCTTCCCGGAACAGCCCACCTTTGGATTTTTCCGGCGGCGCCGGGGCGTCCGGGTCGTCCGCCTCCCCTGTCTGCGAAGCGGACAGCGCGGGAACAACCTCCACCAGCACAAACGCCGCGATGACCGACAACCACATACCGACGTCCAGGATAGCCGTCGGGCAATGCAGGACGCACGCAGCGACAAACGCAGACAGCGATGTCATCGAATCTCCCGGCACACCGGCGAGGTCGGCAAGTTGCAGGTACAGTAGCATGACCACCGCCCGCTGTGTCGAGACACTGCATCCGGTCAGGAGCAGATACAAAACCGCAAAGATCGGCAAAATCAGCTTTCGCGCCAGAAACGGCACATGCATCTGCCGCAAAAGCCACGAGAAAAACGCCATGACAAGCGTCAGGTGCAAGCCGCTGAGTGCCAACAGATGCGACACGCCCGCCCGACGGAAATTCAGCACGGTTTCCCGCCGAAGTCCGTCGGCGTTTCCGAGCAGGAGCGCCGAGACCAGCCGTCCCGCCTCGCCGCTCACGGACCGGCAGAGCCGGGTGGAGAGACGCGTTTGCAGATTCCGCCAGAAAAATCCGGCGGACATGACACCGCGCTCCGTGACAGTCTCGCTCATCTCGTCGTCGCTTGTCAGAAGCAATAGCCCTCCGTCGGTGTAAAATCCGGTGTCCATCTCCTCTGCGTCCGCATCCGGCAGGCACCGGACAGTGGCAAGGCAGGAGAAACGATCACCGGGTTGCAGTTCGCTGATATAGGAGGTGGTGAGCCGCCCGCGGACGGTCCGGCGGGTTCCGGGAATCGTGACGTCCACCGTAAGTGTGGTCTGATAGGTGCTGTCGTAGTCGCGGGAGAGCACCAGTCCCGTCACCAGTGCCTCTTCTCCTCCGCTCGCCTCGGCGTATGCCAGCGCCGGGCGATACGTCCGTGCCTCATGCCAAAGGAACACACCGCCGCCGAGGACGACTGCGGCAAACAGAAAGGCGGAATACCGCAGGAGCTCCGCCCGTTTCCGGAAAAGGTGCGTGCAGACCACCAGCGCCACGACAAGAATGCCCCCGGCAATGACGGCGTACCGGAGACAGGACAGCGGAAGCGCGACCCGGGTTCGCGCGAGCAGAAGGACGCCCGTGAGCAAGGTGATGATCCAACAAAAGCAAGATAACGGACGTTTTATCCCGATTCCCACCAAAGCGCACCCTCTTTCCGTAATTTTCCTTATCGTACCACATTTTTTGACGAAAATCAAGAATATTTGCGCCTTTTGTGCGGATTTTTGCAAAAATGCTACCGAAATTACCCTTGACAAACTATGGTTTATACGCTATAATGGTCACGTTCGTGTAGTATTTTCCAAAAATTCATACCCGGAGGAATTCGAACTATGTTTGAAACATTGAAAAATCTGCTCGTTGAGGAGCTTCAACTGGACGAGGATACCATTACCATGGAGGCTGAGCTGAAGGGCGATCTGGGGATCAATTCCATCGAGCAATATGAGCTCGCGATGATGTGCGAGGACAAATTCGGCGTTGAGATCAACGATGAGGATTTTCATAAGTTTGTAACCATCAGCGACGTTGTCAACTATCTGGAAGCGCACAAGTAAGAAAGACATACAAAAGGGCGGTCGTCACGCTGTGGCGGTCGCCTTTTTGTTTGCATATTTTCCCCGCCCCGCCACTATGATGGAAGCAGGACTTCTGTTGAAAGCGGGGATTTTTTATGTACGCAAAACGATGCGGCGGCGTGCGTCTTGTCGCCGGGTATCTCGCGTTTGTACTGCTGTTTCTGTGCACGGTCGCCGGTCTGAGCGTCGCTTTTCGTTTTTTGTCGGACGGGATGTCGCTCGCGGGGCTTTTGCTCACCGCCGCCAATGCGACGGATTCCCGCCGCGTCGTCATTCTGGATGCGGGGCACGGCGGCGAGGACGGCGGCGCGGTCGGCAAGGGCGCTTTGGGCGAGGTCTTCGAAAAGGACCTCAACCTTGACATTGCGCGGACACTGCGGGATCTGCTGGAGAGCGACGGCGTGACGGTCATCATGACCCGGGACGAGGATGTGCTTCTCTACGACCGCAATGTGGACTTTCACGGTCGGAAAAAAGTGCTGGACCTCGCGGCGCGCCTGTGCGTCGGCTCCTCGGTGGAAAACGCCCTGTTTGTCAGTATTCACATGAACGCGTTCCCGCAGACGCAGTACCACGGGCTTCAGGTCTACTACTCCAAAAATCACGTGCTCTCCTCCGAGGTTGCCGCGGACATTCAGTCCACCGTCCACCGCGCCCTGCAACCGGACAATACGCGCAAGGTCAAGGCGGCGGGGTCGGAAATCTTTCTGCTTGACCGACTGCACTGCCCCGCCGTTCTGATCGAGTGCGGCTTTCTCTCCAACCCCGACGAGTGCGCCGCGCTTGACACCGCGCAATACCGTCAGAAGCTCGCGTTTGTCCTCTTTTGTTCCCTGCGGCGCTTTATCACGGACGAAACAGATTCGGACGTGCGCGGCGCGGAGACTTCGGCGCGGATTGCGGCACGCCTGCCCGATACGGATTTTCCGCCGGATTTTTCTATTTCTCTTGATTTTTCGGCAAAAGCGAGATATAATGGGGACAGATTACAGGCAAGCGCTCTCCGCGGCGGTAACGTTCGCCGGCGGCGTGCGGTGTCATCGAGAACCGTGCGGGATGCGTCCGCACAGAACGGAGTGTACCTTTCGTGAAAGGAACGAAAACCATTTATATCTGCTCATCCTGCCAACAGCACAGCCCAAAATGGCTCGGGCGTTGTCCCTCCTGCGGCGCGTGGAACTCCTTTGTTGAGGATGTCATCGCGGCGCCGACCGCTCCCTCCGCCACTGCCGTGGCAAAGCGCCCCTCCCTGCAAACGGCGGGCGAGGGCGAGGCGGTTGCCTACGAAAACCTGGAGGTTCCCTCCTACATGCGTTGCCCGACCGGGATGAACGAGCTGGATCGTGTTCTCGGTGGTGGCGGGCTTGTGACCGGCTCGGTCATTCTGCTGTCCGGCGAGCCTGGCATCGGAAAATCCACTCTGCTCATGCAAATCTGCGACACTCTGGGCACCTCCCGTCGGGTTCTGTACGTATCGGGCGAGGAATCGGGCGGTCAGCTCAAGCTGCGCGCCAAGCGCCTCGGCATCAAGGGCAACAATCTCTACATTCTGACCGAAACTAACCTCGAGCGGATTCTGTCGCAGGCAGACAAGGTCAAGCCGGACGTCATCATCATGGACTCCATCCAAACCATTTACTCCGAAACGGCAAACTCCACTCCGGGCAGTGTGACGCAGGTCAAGGAGTGCACGCTCGCGCTCATTTCCAAGGCGAAAAGCGAGGGGATTTCGGTACTGCTCGTCGGGCACGTCAACAAGGAGGGCGGCATTGCCGGTCCCAAGGTGCTGGAGCACATGGTGGATGCCGTGCTTTATTTTGAGGGCGAGCGTCAGCAGACCTACCGCATCATCCGCGCGATGAAAAACCGGTATGGCTCGACCAACGAGATCGGCGTATTTGAAATGAGCGACACGGGACTGATGGAGGTCGCCAATCCGTCGGAAATGCTTCTGGCGGGGCGTCCCAAGAACATTTCCGGCAACTGCGCCGTCTGCACCATGGAGGGCACGCGTCCGCTGATTGCCGAGGTACAGGCGCTCGTCACGCCGACGGTCTTCCCCGCGCCCCGTCGGACAAACAACGGTATTGACTACAACCGAATCTGCCTGATCCTGGCGGTGCTGGAGAAGCGGCTGGGGTTGCGTTTTTCCCAGAACGATGTTTACCTGAACGTCATCGGCGGCTTGCGGATTGATGAGCCTGCCAGCGACCTTGCCGTCGCCATGGCGCTGATTTCCTCGCTGACCGACCGCGTGATTCCGGACGATCTGGTCGCCATCGGAGAGTTGGGACTGGCGGGCGAGTGCCGCGCCGTTTCTCACCTGGATCTGCGCGCCAAGGAAGCCGCCCGTCTCGGATTCCGGCGTGCCATCGTTCCGTTCCGCAACATTGAGAAGCGGAACATTTCCTGCGAGGGGCTGGAGGTTCTGCCGATCCGCTCCGTCTTTGACACGCTGCAATTCCTCAAAAAAGAAGAACGGACCGACGCGCAGGGCGCGGCAGTCCGGAAATAAGATAGTACACAGGAGGGGTGTGAAAGACTCATTTTGAGTTTTCACACCCCGACGACGTTGGTCTTGACGATCGTGCCGTTTTGTCACCCGGAAAGCGGCGGATAAAAAGGCGGCAAAATCGGCGAGCGTGCGCCAAAATACCGGAATCCATCCGACATTTCTAAGGGCTGTCAAAAACCGATGTTTTTTGGCAGTCCCTTTTCCATGCTTTCAGTAGTAGTGATTGCTCCCCAGCTCGCGAATGGAGCGCGCCCCCGCCAGCGCCGTCTCATTGACGGTGATCTGTTCCATATACGGCGCGCACAGCGTCTCGAGAATCTGCGCTCCGAGCATTTCGTTAAAGTCGCTGAACCAATCCTCGTTGGCGCTCTGCTTATACGCGCCCTCTTCCAGCGCGTACTTCATAATCAGGTGATAGGCGTTTTCCGACTGAATCAGCGCGGTGTCGCCCACCTCCATCTTCTCCAGTGCCGCGGCGATGTCGTTGAGGTAGTCGGCGGAATAGTTCTCGTCCTTTCTCAGGAAAATGCCGTTCTGATAGGTTGCCCAGATGTCGTCGTCCGACAGATCGTCCCCGTAGGATTCAAAGGTGGAGAAATCGCCTGCTGCAATCAGCTCGTACAGCTTCCCGGCGCGCTCCGCCACCGCCGCCGCTTCCTCCTCGCCCAGGGTACGATAATCCGCGTAACCGTCGTTGTTCTCGTCCTTTGCCATGGGCACGCCGACTTTGGTATCGTAGGCGATTTTCCCATCGGCGGTATAGTAGACCGTGTCTCCGTTCTCGTCGGTCGCCTGCTTCCCGTCCGTGCCGGTGCGCGGCGTACCGGAGGTTTTGTTGTAAGCGATGTGATTGGAGCCTTCAAGATAATAGATCACGTCCCCGTTTTCGTCGGTCTCCCACACGTATTCGTAAAGCGGGAAAATAATCTGGCGGAAGCACACGTAATTCTGTTCGTAGTACTCCTCCTTGGCGGAGTCTCCCGTGATGGAGGCAATATAATTGGTCAGGTACGTAATCTTATCCTCCATGAGGTAGTTCTCACGCAGCATCTCCATATTGACGCCGTACGCGGAGAGCGCACGGTTGAACGACGATTTCGAGCCGTCAAACTCCATGGAGAGCGCGTCCTCGATATATCGGTCAATTTCCTCCACGTTGCTGTCCGGAAGCGTCAGACCATAAACCTCCTCAAACAGGTAGAGCTTGACCAGCATGTCTTTTGCCTGTTGCAGGATGCTCTCCCCGAAGTACTGCTCGTAGGTCGCCCCGTCTGTACTCCAGATGGTTTTCCAGAAGTCGTCGCTGTCCACCGGATAGCTGTTATATTCCAACTGCCCGCGCATACGCGAGAGAAGCAGCTCGTACTGGTTGACACTCAGCGTTTGCTTGCCGAGGGTCATGAGCGTCTTTTGCTTCGGTGCGCATCCGATGAGCGACGCAAGCAGAAAAACTGTCGCCAGAAGGAGGCACAGTCTCCTGTGTTTCTGATTGACTGCCCGTAATTTCATCATTTTCCGTTTCCTTTCCAAGGATTGCCCGTGGCATTTTTATTGTAGCACATTCACGGCGCGTTTGCTTTGACAATCTCGGTATATTTTTCAAACATTTTGTGAATGAGCGGCAAAACGTTCTCGCCGCCCCTGAGCTTGAGCACGATCCGCAACTCCCCGCCCGGCACGACGCGCATGCGTCCGGGGTACAGGTCGGCAAGCTCCACCCACACATCCGCCTCAAAGTGCACGGGGTAGAAGCGGACCTCGCCCCCCTCCTGCGTGATCTGCCGGATGGCGCACCGCTTGCCGTCCGCGCGGACGAGCGCAATGTCAAGCAGGTTTTCCGTCGCCCGCGGCAGCTCGCCGAACCGATCCAGCATCTCATCGAGGATGTCCGCGCGGTCCTGCTCATTTTCGATCATGGCGATCTTTTTGTACATTTCCATGCGCTGGGCGGGATACGCGACGTACTTTTCCGGAATATAGGCGTCGCACTCAAAGCTGACGGTACACTCGGTCTGCGGCGTCGGCGCCTGTCCCCGCTCATCCAGCACCGCCTCCTGCAACAGCTTGATGTACAGGTCGTAGCCGACCGCATCCATGTGCCCGTGCTGTTCCGTGCCGAGGAGGTTGCCCGCGCCGCGGATTTCCATATCGCGCAAGGCGATCTTGAAGCCCGCGCCGAACTCGGCGTAGTCGCGGATTGCCTCCAGCCGCTTCTGCGCAATCTCCGTGAGCGCCCGGTATTTCGGATAGGTGAAGTAGGCGTACGCACGGCGGGAGGAACGTCCGACCCGTCCGCGGAGCTGATGAAGCTGGGACAGTCCGAGGCGTTCGGCGTGGTCCACGATCAGCGTGTTTGCGTTGGGAACGTCCACGCCCGTTTCGATGATGGTGGTGCAGACCAGAATGTCGATCTCGCCCATCAGCATCTTCTCCCAGATGGCTTCCATGCGTTCCCGCTCCATTTTTCCGTGAGCAACGGTGATGCGCGCCTCCGGGATTGCCTCCGCCAGCCGCGTCGCCACGCCGTCGATGGTCTCCACGGCGTTGTGCAGGTAGAACACCTGCCCGCCCCGGCGCAATTCCTTGCGGATTGCCTCATAGAGGATCAGATCGTCCTCCTCCAGCACATAGGTCTGCACGGGTAGGCGGTCGCCCGGCGCCTCGTCCAGCACGGAGATGTCCCGCAGTCCCCCCATCGCCATATTCAGCGTACGCGGAATGGGGGTTGCCGAGAGCGTCAGGACGTCCACATTGCCCGCCATCTGCTTGAGCTTTTCTTTCTGAACGACACCGAAGCGTTGCTCCTCGTCTACGATGAGCAGTCCGAGGTCGCAGAACGTAATGTCCTTTCCGATCAGGCGGTGCGTTCCGATCAGCACATCGACCTCTCCCCGCCGCAACCGCCGCAGGGTCGCCGCCTGTTCCGCGGGTGTGCGGAAGCGGGAAATCATATCGACCTCGACGCCGAACGCACGCATGCGACTGGTAAACGTCTGGTAGTGTTGCAGGGCAAGGATGGTCGTCGGCACCAGCACGGCGACCTGCTTGCCGCCGAGCACCGCTTTATACGCCGCCCGCAACGCCACCTCGGTCTTGCCGAACCCGACGTCGCCGCACAGCAGGCGATCCATCGGCGTCGCCGCCATCATATCCTGCTTGACGTCCTCGGCGGCGCGGAGCTGTCCCTCCGTCTCCTCGTAGGCGAACGCCGCCTCAAAGCTACGCTGGAAATCGTCGTCCGGCGGGAAAGCGAATCCCGGTCGGCGCTCCCGCTCGGCGTACAGGCGGATCAGGTCCTTGGCGATATTTCTGACCGAGGCGCGGACGCGCGCTTTGGTCTTATTCCACGCGTCGCCGCCGAAGCGCGACAGCTTGATCTGTCCGTCGTCGGCATGCGCGCCGATATATTTCGATACCTTATCCAGCTGGTCGGTCGGCAAAAACAGCTTGTCACTGCCGGCGTAGCGGATGCCGATATAATCGCGCGTCACGCCGCCTGTCGTCAGGTGCTCGATGCCTGTGTAGCACCCGATGCCGTAGGTCTCGTGCACGACCAGGTCGCCGACGCTCAGGTCGGCATACGACAGAATGGCGCGCGCGGCGTCGCTCTTTTTGTGCTTTGCCCGCGTCCGTTCGCCGACGCTCAGCGCCCCCACGCGGGTATCCGGTGCGGTCGAAAGCACCGCGATGTGCGGAGTAATCAGTTCAAAGCCCGCCATGTGGTTCTGCCAGATCAGGACGACGCCGCCCTTTTGCAGTGCCGCGGCATCCATGTCCTGTTCCGATGCCGCCATGGTCGTCCGCACCTTCTTCTCGCTGAGCAAGCCGTGCAGATTCTTGGCGGCGGTCTCATTTTCGGCAATCAGAATGACGCGGTAATCGTGCGCAAGGTAGGTACCGAGGTCCTCAAACAACAAATCAAAACGATCGCCGTAGGACACCGTTTGCTTGGTACGGAAGCCGAAAAGCCCCGCGGTCTTCTGTCCGGACAGCCCATAGGAAAGCGAATCGATATGCAGGCGCATCCGCTTTTGCAAAAACGCCTCGAATTCCGCCGGTGTCTTGATATATTCGGCATATTTCGGCGCGATCGTCCCCGCCGTGACCAGCTCCTCAACCGTCTGATCCTCCCGCCGGCGCGCCGCCTTCAGGCGCTCGTAAATGTTGTTCGTTCCCAGCAAAAACACCGGGCATTTCGCGCCGAAATAATCCAGGAGGCAGGACTTTTCGGGATAAATCAGCGTGATGTATTTATCGAGGAACGGGAGGTCTCCCCCGTCCTCCGAAGCGCTCTCCAGCATCGCCGCTTCCCTGCGCAGCTCCTCTTCGGCGCGGTCACCGTGCCGGGAGCGTAGCTGTGCTCTCACCACGTCAAAAAGGCGTCGGCAGGTCGGCGCGTCCGCCAGCACCTCGCGGGCGGGGAAAAATTCCCCGTCCGTCAGCATGGTTTCCATGCGCTGTGTCTCCACGTCGAACAGTCCCATGCGGTCGATCTCATCCCCGAACAGCTCCACACGCACCGCCCGCGCGCCCCGGATGGTCTGTCCGTTCTCGTCCGTATAGTGCCCTCCCGGCGGGTACACATCCAAGATTCCGCCGCGCAGGGCAAACTGCCCCTTGCCATCCACCATCTCCGCGCGGCTGTACCCCGCCTCTGTCAATCGGCGGGCGATCTCGCGCAGGTCCATCCGCATGTCCCGGTTCAGGCGCAACGTCGCGCCGAGTAGCTTTTCCGGCGGGATGGTATAGCCGAGCGCGGCGTCCGGCGTCGTCAGCACAACGTCCAGGTCGTCGCCAAGCAGTCCGGACAGCACAAGAAGCCTCTCATGCTCGTATTCATGAGAGGCGGTCACAGTATAAAACGTCAGGTCTCTGCCTGTATAAAACGCCGTCCGCAAGCCGAAATTCCGCAGCTGCTCGGACAGGCGCAGGCACATTTTCTCCTCCGGGCAGATCAGAAGTGTCGCGCCGCCCGGGGCAAGGTCGGTCAGGACGGTCAGGAGGAACGCGTCCGTTGCGCCCTCGCACAGCCCGTTGACCAGAATCGGCAACGGCTTTGCGGCTTTGCCCTGTTTTTTCAGCGCCGCGAGCAGTTGGGCGTATTCCCCGTCCTCGCGCAGGACGGTTGACAAAAGATGGTGCAACTCCACATCCCCCTTTCCGGTTTTTCCCGTCGGCTCGGTCATTTTCCGTTACAAAGCTGCATGGCGGCGTCCACGTCGCCCGAAAGGATCAGGCAAACGCCGTCGTACGCCTTTTCAAACGCGGAGAACAGAAGTTCCTTTTCCTGTTTGTCAAAGTGGGACAGAACCCAGTCGGCAAGCGGGTAATCGGGAGACGGCTTCTCCCCCACGCCGAAGCGCACCCGCGGGAAGTCGTCGCTTCCCATGAGCTTGATGATACTGCGCAGACCCTTTTGCCCGCCGTCGCTTCCCTTTCGTCTGACGCGGACACGCCCGACGTCCAGCGAAATATCGTCCGAAAAAACCAGGATATTCTGCACGGGAATCTTATAAAACGAAGCCGCCGCCGCGACTGCCTCGCCCGACGCGTTCATGTAAGTCTGCGGCTTCATCAGAAGCACGCGCCGCCCGCCCACGGTCGCCTCGCCAACCAACGCATGGAATTTTGCACGATCCACGCGCACGCCAAGGCGCCGGGAGAGGTAATCCATCATCAGAAACCCGCTGTTGTGGCGCGTGTCAAAATACTGCGCGCCTGGATTTCCCAGCCCGACGATCAAATGCGTCAGCGGCTCTCCGGACGCTCCCGCGTCGCGCTGTGCGCCGATTTTTTTGAAAAGCTCAAAGATATCCGTCATTTTGAGTTACACCTTTCCGTGGTTAGCCTGACGAGTGAACCTCAAGCCCGGTTCTCACGTGCGGATTTCCCGTCATGCCATGTTAAAATACTCGTTTTTACCCCGTCCGGTAAAAGCCCGCCCCGTGAGAGCTCTTTTTCCCCGTGCGTGCGGGTTTCAGCAAGATTTGCGGCTCCTCGGCGAAAGGAAAACAGCGCCCTCCGATGGTAAAGAGTCACAACGATTTCAAACACGCCACCCGCGGCGGGTCGGATGCCCTGCGTCAGGCGGATTTCTATATATCCGCGTCGTGCGGCGTGCGTTTGTCCTTATCCGTATGTTCCTCGCTCCCGCGGTCGTCCGGAATCCGCGGCAGACTCCAACGGAAGATCATAGCGAGCACACGGATCGCCACGATCAGCGCCATGGCAATCGGGGAGAACACCTCCGGATGTCCCCAGAGGCGGCAGGTTCCCCAGTAAAGCAGTCCGCCCAGAATGGACGCGACCGCGTACACCCGCTTGCGGAAAACCGTCGGGACGGACTGCGTGAGAATGTCCCGCAGGATGCCGCCGCCGATGCCCGTCGTCATGCCGAGAAAGACGCACATGAACCCGTTGTCGCCAAACCCCGTTTCTATCGCAGTCTGCACGCCCGACAGCGTGAACGCCGCCAGTCCCAGCGCGTCGCACAGGTCCGTTACCCGTTCCAGCCGTCGCCAGAGCCGCCCCTGCCGCGTTCCGTGCCGGTAATATTCCAACAGGAAAACAATCAGCGACACAATCGTGCAGAGCAGGAGCGCCCGGTAGTTGGTGAAAAAGTGCGGAGGAACTGCGCCGAGCAACAGGTCGCGGACCGTACCGCCGCCAAGTGCCGTCACAATCCCGAGGAAAACCACCCCGAACACATCCATCCCGTGCCGGATTGCCACCACAGCCCCCGACACGGCGAAAGCAATAATTCCGACGTACTCCGTCACCGGCATGAGCCATTCCGCAAAGTTCATTTTGCACCTCACCCATCACGATGTTTCGTTCGCGCGTACGCGCCCCGATGTTAAACTGTTTTATTATATACCTTTTCTTTCCGTCTGTCAAATCCTTTCTTCCGGCGAAAAAAAGTTTTCCCGCGAAAAACAACCGCTCCTCGCACTTATTCACATTAAATTTACAATTTAGGAAGCAAAAAAAGAATAAAAACCCTTTCAAAATCGCCAAAATATGGTATAATGATCAGTGCGGTCGTTTCCTGTCACCCGTACAGGGCTTTTTTATGTGCGGAAACGAGCGCCACAGCACTGTCAATAATTTTATTGTATGGAGGATTTCCAAATGGCAAAGAAGTATTGCTATCTCTTTACCGAAGGCAACGCAGGAATGCGTGAGCTTCTCGGCGGTAAAGGTGCGAACCTTGCTGAGATGACCAACATCGGTCTTCCCGTTCCGCAGGGCTTCACCATCTCTACCGAAGCCTGCACTCAGTACTATGAGGACGGTCGTCAGATCAACGACGGTATCATGGCTGAAATCATGACCTACATTGAAAAAATGGAGCAGATCACCGGGAAAAAGTTCGGTGACAAGGAGAACCCTCTCCTCGTCTCTGTCCGTTCCGGCGCACGTGCTTCCATGCCCGGCATGATGGACACCATCCTGAACCTCGGTCTGAATGAGGACGTCGTCAACGTGCTGGCGGAGAAATCCGGAAATGCACGCTGGGCTTGGGACTGCTACCGCAGATTCATCCAGATGTACTCCGATGTCGTTATGGAAGTCGGCAAGAAGTATTTTGAGCAGCTCATCGACAAGATGAAGGCGGCGCGCGGCGTCACCTACGACGTGGATCTGACCGCGGACGACCTCAAGGAACTGGCAAACCAGTTCAAGGCTGAGTACAAGTCCAAGATCGGCTCCGATTTCCCCACCGACCCGAAGGAACAGCTCATCGGTGCGATCAAGGCAGTGTTCCGCTCCTGGGACAACCCCCGTGCCAACGTTTACCGTCGTGACAACGATATTCCCTACTCCTGGGGCACGGCTGTCAACGTCCAGATGATGGCGTTCGGTAACATGGGCGACGATTGCGGCACCGGCGTTGCGTTTACCCGTGACCCCGCAACCGGCAACAACGGTCTGTTCGGTGAGTTCCTGACCAACGCACAGGGCGAGGACGTCGTCGCAGGCGTTCGTACCCCGATGCACATCTCCGAGATGGAGACCAAGTTTCCCGAGGCGTTCGCGCAGTTCAAGCAGGTCTGCAAGACGCTGGAGGATCACTACCGCGACATGCAGGATATGGAGTTTACCGTTGAGCACGGCAAGCTGTATATGCTTCAGACCCGTAACGGCAAGCGTACCGCTCAGGCGGCGCTCAAGATCGCATGCGACCTCGTGGACGAGGGCATGATCGACGAAAAGAAAGCCGTTCTGATGATCGACCCGAGAAACCTCGACACCCTGCTCCATCCGCAGTTCGACGCCAAGGCTCTCAAGGCGGCAACGCCTCTCGGACGCGGTCTGGGCGCTTCCCCCGGCGCGGCTTGCGGACAAGTTGTCTTCTCCGCTGAGGACGCAGAGGCTTGGAAGGCAGCCGGCAAGAAGGTCGTTCTGGTTCGTCTGGAGACCTCTCCCGAGGACATCACCGGCATGAAGGCGTCGCAGGGTATCCTGACCGTCCGCGGCGGTATGACCTCTCACGCGGCGGTCGTTGCCCGTGGTATGGGCACCTGCTGTGTCTCCGGTTGCGGCGACATCATCATGGATGAGGAGAACAAGCAGTTCACCCTGGGCGGCAAGACCTTCCACGAGGGTGATGTGATCTCGATCGACGGCTCCACCGGTAACATCTACGGCGAGGCGATTCCGACGGTTGACGCCAGCATCGACGGCTACTTCGGACGCATCATGGGCTGGGCGGACAAGTACCGCAAGCTCAAGGTCCGCACCAATGCGGATACTCCCCGCGACGCAAAGAAGGCGCGCGAGCTGGGCGCCGAGGGTATCGGTCTGTGCCGCACCGAGCACATGTTCTTTGAGGCTGACAGAATCGCCGCGTTCCGCGAGATGATCTGCGCCGACACGGTTGAGGAGAGAGAAGCCGCGCTGGAGAAAATTCTTCCCTACCAGCAGGGCGACTTTGAAAAGCTCTACGAGACGCTGGAGGGCTACCCGGTTCTGATTCGTTTCCTGGATCCGCCTCTCCACGAGTTCGTTCCCACGACCGACGAGGAGATCGAACTTCTGGCGGCTACGCAGGGCAAGACTGTGGAACAGATCCGCAACATCATTGCTTCCCTGCATGAGTTCAACCCGATGATGGGTCATCGTGGATGCCGTCTGGCAGTCACCTACCCTGAGATTGCAAGAATGCAGACCAAGGCTGTCATCCGCGCCGCAATCAAGGTCAAGAACGCTCATCCCGATTGGGATATCGTTCCCGAGATCGAGGTCCCGCTGGTTGGCGAGCTGAAAGAATTCAAGTACGTGAAGAACATTGTCACCGAAACGGCTGACGCCGAGATCAAGGCGGCAGGTTCTGACCTGAAGTACGAGGTCGGCACCATGATCGAGATCCCGCGTGCCGCACTGACCGCGGACGAGATCGCCAAGGAAGCGGAGTTCTTCTGCTTCGGTACCAACGACCTGACGCAGATGACGTTCGGCTTCTCCCGTGACGACGCGGGCAAGTTCCTGGGTGCGTACTATGATAGAAAGATTTACGAGAATGATCCGTTTGCAAAGCTCGACCAGGTCGGCGTCGGCAAGCTGATGAAGATGGCAGTCGAGGGTGGTCGTTCGGTCAGACCCAACATGCACATCGGCATCTGCGGTGAGCACGGTGGTGATCCCTCCTCTGTTGAGTTCTGCCACAAGATCGGTCTGGACTACGTGTCCTGCTCGCCGTTCCGTGTTCCGATCGCCCGCCTCGCTGCTGCGCAGGCCGCGCTGAAGGACTGAAACGGTTCCGGAATTCGTTGAAATTCCGATAAACCCAAGGGGGCAGTCGCATGATGCGACTGCCCCCTTGGAATTTGCCACGCGAGCCAAGGAAATGAAGTATTTGCCCGCTTAGTATAAAAGGATAACGGCACGGAGTGCCGCCGAAGCGTTGCTTTTTGGAAGGCGCGCTCACGCGCGACACCCTATTTTTCATTGGCACTCGAGGCGGAGAAAAATAATAATTGCCCGCGAAGCACATATAAAAATGGCGGAACACCGCCGTGAGTCTGCCAGTTTATTGCGGTGTGCTCGTTGTTCCGCGGGAGGAGTCGCGTCATACGCGCCCCCCCGCGCTCTTTTACTTTCAACAAAACGACGTCGGCAGAATGGTCTCAGCGGATGACATCCGCGAGATCACATCGGCAGGACAACATCGGACATCGGGCAGGAATCCGGAATGTCCCTCGGTTCCTCCCTTTCGTTGCCGTCCTCCCATTGTTCCACTTTCGTTGTTTCCCTCGCACTATCTCCCCGCTCCTTTTTCTCGCTTTCTCGCCGCCTTTTGCCTACGCAAATCCGCGGAAAAAGTATCATAGGATGATTACGACCAAAAATGGGGTGCCGCGCAATTTGTATTCAATCTTGCACAGCCCTTTTTGTTCTTCTCGCTTGAAGCGTTTTGGTTCTCTTTTGTCTGGCTTCTCGCGCTCTGGGTTCTCATCCTTTTGATGATTCTCTCCTACCGCCGGACGTCTCCACTTGCCGCGTATCTTCAGATTCCTTACCTTCTGTGGGTAGCGTTTGCGGGGGTGTTGAATCTGTCCATCACAACACTCAATTAAATCAGAAATGCAGGTGTGAGAAAAATCTCGGTAGAAATTGGCAGGGTGTGGTGTGATCACCATCAAAAATTCAACTCGTGTGACAAAAAATCCCTTGCCAGTTGAATTTGTTTCTCTACCGAGACCACCGAGGTACCGCCCTCGCTGATGCGCTTGTCCACGCACTGACGCAGGTCGATCGCGTCATAGACATCCTCGTCAAACAGTTCGCTGAACTTCCGGTACTCTGACAGCGCAAGCGCCTCCAGCACGGTGTCCTGAGCGATGCATTCGGCGACGATCTTACCCGATATCCGGTAAGCGCTCCGGAACGGCAGTCCCTTTTTGACGAGATAATCCGCGAGGTCGGTGGCATTGATGAAGCCTTTTTGCGCAGCCCGCAACATGTTATCGGGCAACACACGCATGGTATGAATCATGCCGTCGAACACGTCAAGGCACATTTTTGCCGTGTCGCAGGCATCGAAAACGCTTTCCTTGTCCTCCTGCATGTCCTTATTGTACGCCAGCGGCAGTCCCTTGAGGACCGTGAGCGTTCCCATCAGGTCGCCGTACACCCTGCCCGCCTTTCCGCGAACCAATTCCGCCATGTCCGGATTTTTCTTCTGCGGCATAATGGACGACCCGGTCGTATACGCGTCCGACAGCTCGATGAACTTAAATTCCCACGACGACCACAGGATGATTTCCTCGGACAGGCGCGACAGGTGCATCATGACAAGCGAGAGGTCTGACAGCAATTCCACACAGAAATCCCGATCCGACACGCCGTCCATGCTATTGGTGCAGATGCCGTCAAAACCCAGCTTCTCCGACTCCCCGCGGCGATCGATTGCGTATGTTGTCCCCGCGAGCGCACAGCACCCGATCGGCGAGAGATTCATTCTGCGACGGCAATCCCCAAGGCGCTCCACGTCACGGCGGAACATGGAGACATACGCCATCAGATAGTGCCCGAACGTCACCGGTTGGGCGCGCTGGAGGTGGGTATATCCCGGGAGGATGGTGCCCTTATTCTCCTCTGCCCGCTGTACCAATGTCCCGATCAGCGTCAACAGCTTCCCACGGATACCGTCGAGCTGCTCCCGCAGGTACATCCGCAAATCCAGCGCGACCTGGTCGTTCCGGCTTCTTGCCGTGTGCAGTTTTTTCCCGACATCTCCCAGCCGCTCGGTCAGCACCTGCTCCACGAACATATGGATGTCCTCGCACGTCGGGTCCGGCGTCAGAACTCCTTTATCCATATCCTTCAGAATGGTCTCCAGCCCCGCAATCAGGGCGTCGGCGTCCTCCGGGGAAAGAATCCCGGTCTCACCGAGCATTGCGGCATGCGCCATGCTTCCGGTAATATCCTGCCGGTACATTCTCGCGTCAAAGGCAATGGACGAGTTGAAATCGTCCGCCAGGCGATCGGTCTCCCCGCTCGTTCTCCCTGCCCACATTTTATTCGGCTGGTTCGGTTGATTTGACCGGTTCGACTGTTTCGATGGATTCGACTGTTTCATTTTTTCGGTCATTTTGCTCATTCCCGCTCACATCATCCCGTTTTTGTGTTTCATCTTGGCATACACCTTGGTCGGCAAGCCGTACAGGTTGATAAAGCCGGTAGCATCCGACTGATTGTAAACGTCGTCCTCGTCAAAGGTCGCGATCTCGGGGTCGTACAGTGAATACGGCGAGGTGATGCCGGCGGGAATCAGATTCCCCTTATAGAGCTTGAGGGTCACGTCACCCGTGACCGTTTTTTGCGTGGTTTTGACAAAGCTGAGAATCGCCTCGGTCAGCGGCGTGAACCACTGCGCCATATAGACCAACTCTGCCAGCTTCTGCGCCACATGCTGTTTGAAATGCGCCGTTTCACGGTCAAGGCACAGGCTCTCCAGCAGGGCGTGCGCGCGGTACAGAATCGCCCCACCGGGCGTCTCGTAAACGCCGCGGCACTTCATGCCGACCATCCGGTTTTCCACGATGTCCAGCAGTCCGATTCCGTTCTCTCCGCCCAGTTGATTCAGCTTGGTCACAAGCGTGACGATGTCCATCTCCCGGTCGTTCAGCGCGGTCGGGAAACCCTGCTCGAAGTGGAGCTTGACATAGGTCGGGGCGTCGGGCGCCATGAGCGGCGAAACGCCCATTTCCAAAAAGCCGGGCTTTTCGTACTGCGGCTCGTTGGCGGGGTTCTCGAGGTCCAGCCCCTCATGGGACAGGTGCCAGATGTTTTTATCCTTGGAATAGTTGGTCTCACGGCTGATCTTTAGCGGGACGTGATGCGCCTCGGCGTATTCAATCTCTTCCTCCCGCGACTTGATGTCCCACTCACGCCAGGGGGCAATGATGGTGATATCAGGGGCAAACGCTTTGATTGCCAGCTCAAACCGCACCTGGTCATTTCCCTTGCCAGTACAGCCGTGGCAAATGGCATCGGCACCCTCGGCAAGCGCGATCTCGGCAATTTTCTTGGCGATCGGCGGGCGGGCAAACGCCGTCCCCAGCATATAGTCCTCGTACAGGGCGCCTGCCTGCACGCAGGGCATGACGTAATCCTCCAGAAATTCCTTGGTCAGATCCTCAATATAGACCTTGGACGCGCCCGTTTTGAGCGCCTTTTCCTCCAACCCGTCCAATTCGCTCGCCTGTCCCACGTTACCCGAGACTGCGATGATCTCCGGATCGTTATAGTTCTCCTTCAGCCACGGAATGATGATGGAGGTATCCAAGCCGCCGGAATATGCCAGAACAATTTTCTTGATCGCTTCTTTTTTCATATTTATGCCTCGCAATGAATAATTTTTGAATATACTTATATTATATGCATAAATATGTAAATGTCAAGTGCTTTTTTGAATTTTTATGCCGGAATTGTATCTTTATACAAATCGCTCACCCGACGCGGGGCTACGTCACCTGATTTGTGCAGTTTCCCGTGGGGCGGATGGTTTGTAATCTTGCGCCCGCCCCCGTTACACTTTATGGGGAAATTTTACGGCGTGGCGGTAGGCTCGTCGTAGACCAGCACGACCGGCGGGCAACAGTAATCAACATTTTTCAGGTGCAATCCCTTTTCATAAGCCTCGCGGATGACCGCCATGACAAAGTAATCTGTCGCGTTACTGTATCGGAACAGCTCGGGAACGGAGGTGAGGTGCTTGGGGACAGGCGTTTTCAAGGCGGAAATAAAGGTTGAAAATTCCTCGCCGATCGCTTGCTTCAGGCTCGCGGTCGCGCATCTGATCGCCGCATTCACCTCTTCGTATTTCGCTTTCTTCAGCACGGGAATCGCCACGCAAAGCTTTCCCTGCGTGCTTTCAAGCAACCCATATTTTTCAAGCGACGGGATATAAGAAATAAATTCGTTCGGAATTTCGGAATCATTGTCAACCGTCTTTCCTGTGTAAATATGCCAAAGCAACGGGACGATATACCTGAAATAAAGCTCATACGCGCCGCCGAAGCGATGAGGGCTATCCCACATCGTGGTGTCAAACTCATAAAAGCGAACGCGCCTTGTGCCGCCGTCAACGATTTTCTCGGATGTGCGGTGACCGCCCTGTATGACATAATTTGACGCTTCGTTGAATTCTTTCATATTGTATCCGGCATCAACGGCGGTCGCATGTGCAAACCACCTGCCGCCGTCTCTGCGTTTAGGAAAGTGTGGCGCTTCTGCTTTGCCTGTTCCGTAGAGCTGAAAGTCCTGCAACGCTTTCAGCACAGCATATCTGTCAAGCTCGGTCTTTTGCCTTGCATCCAAGACACAGTCAAAGTCCATTTTCGAAATGCGCTCCGACATCTGCGCTATGATGTTCCATATCGCGTCGAAATGCTGATGGGCAAAATCAAGCTGTGGCTTGATTTTTTTCAATTCATCCTGCGGTTTGGTTATCAAAAAATCCGCATAAACCTTTCCGCTGTCCGTTTCTGCCATCAGCTCGCCGTCCACGAGCTTTTTCACGACAGGCTCGATATAGGCGGCGGGGATGCCGATGGCTTTGGACAGGTCACTGACGGTCATCGGTTTTTCGTAGGCAAGGATCAAAAGGTTCTGCGCTATCAGGTCATTTTCGACAAGCGATATCGGCTCCATGTTTAGCCCATCGGAACCGCCGAATGACAAATAGAGCTTTCCCGGCAAATGATTTTCTCTTGTTTCCATGGTTCCCAGTCCTTTCTTCATCTGACTCCGACCTGCGGACAGCCTGCTTTTCACGGTTCCCTCGGGAATGCCGAGTCCTGCGGCAATATCCGAAACGCTTTGCCCGCCGAAATAGTACCGAATCAAAACCTCGCGCGTGATACAGGCAAGATGATTCAGCTCTTTTCGAATTTTTGCCGCGTCATCCGAGGAAAAATATTCTTCCTCCTCGGCGGGAATTTCAAAGGCATCCTCAAAATTCACCGTTGTTGGTGTGCGGTACTTTTTCCGGAGACTGTCATTGAATTTATGGCACAGCGTATTGGCGAGCCACGTTTTCGGGTACTCGATTCTGCCGCCTGCGTGCAGGTACGCAAAAGCCGCAAGCATGGTATCTCCCACAAGGTCCTCAGCGTCCGCTTGCGAGCCGCATTTAGACACGGCAAGCCGCATCAGGTCGTCGTAGTATTCAATAATTTCGTCTCTGTTCATTTCATTTTGTCCTGCTTTCCGGAAGGCTTTTGAACGTTCACCTATATAGTCGCGAAAATCTTACTTCGGTTCGGGCTTGGAACCTGCTTTTTTATTGGTGTGACGCGCGAGCGCGAGGCGGATGGTTGTGGAGATTTGCGAAGCAAGGGTTCCCTTAACATTATAACATAAAATTCGGGAAACTACAAAAGGGCTGTCACTATGGCGTGACAGCCCCGCTGTGTGTATTCCATTTTCCGCGCTTCCCTACGGCGCTGTGCCGCCGATCTGCAGAAATCAGTAGGCAATTCTCTCAAATCGCAACCCGAAGCTCCCCGCGAACTGTTCGGCGTAGGAGCCATCCCGGACGTACAGGCAAAGTGTCTGCGGGCAACCGTCAAAGGAAGCGTAGCCGATGCTTGAGAGCTTGGACGGCAAGATCACGCGCTCCAGTGATTTACATTCATAAAAAGTAAACCATCCGATGCTTTCGATCGTCTCCGGGAGGGTGACGCTACGAACCGAGCTTCCCGCAAACGCGCGGTCTGCCAGCCCGATGACGACATGCCCGTCCACTGCGGCGGGAACCGTGACGCTTTCATCCTTTCCATGGTAAGCCGTGATGATCGCGTAGCCGTTCTTCAGGTAGTATGTATAGTAACTGCGTGTATACAGCTCCTGTTCCTCCGGCGCGTCCGTCCGCATTTCCCCGTCACCGCCCGGCTTTTGCTCCGTTTTTCCCGAGGTGTCGTCGGCATCCTTATCCGTCGATGGCTTGATATCCGGCTGTTCCTCCTGTCCGGACGGTTTTTCGGTGTTTCCGGACGGGGCGGACGGTTCCTTATCCGGTTGCGTCGGTGTGGTGCTTGCCCGCAAAGTCTCCAGCTCTTGCGTCAACGCTCCTATCCGCTCGGTGTAGTCCAGTTGAATCCCGTAGTATTTTTGCTCCATATCGGAAAGCTGGGTGGTCAGTTGCTTGAGCTGGGTCTCATAATGCGCGATCTTCAGCTCGCTCGCGGTGAGTGCGTCCTGGGCGTCCTTCCCTGTTTGCTTCTCCTGCAACCGGCACGCCACCAGAGCGCCGCCGGCGCACAGCAGTGCGAGCACCAGGAAAATCCCGGTAAAGCGTTGCCATTTTTTCTTTTGGTCTGTCATTTTCGTTCCCCTTTCTTTTGCGGCGACACTGCACAATCCGGAAACGGCACACTTGCCTGCGTCTTTCCCGTCCTACTTCACAAAAATTCTTGGCGGCGATCGACGACAGCCTGCGAATTTTTGTATCGTCTGACAAAACATCCGACTGCACAATTGCACCATCCGAATTGCTTGGCGTTACCTTGATTTTCATTTTGCCCCGCTCGGGGTATCCCTATCTTAGCACATGGGCGCGTGAAAACAGGGAGATTTTTGTCGTCATCCGCCTTCGCTCTCCGGAAATGTTCCGACAGATTCCCGCGTTTACAGCGCGTTTTTCCGTTTTACCGCGGTTTTACTGCGGTAAAATCGCGACTTCAGGGCGTATCCGGCATTTTCCGCAAAAAAGAGCCGTCGCCGGACTGACGACAGCTCTTTTGTTTCTTCTATTTCATACGGCGGACTCACCGGGGTCCACCGTTGCCACCTACCAGCACCCGCGCAAAATCAATCGGCGATCGTGGCTTCGGGCGCTTCGATCATCTCCCGAAACATCGCCGCGCTGTTCGCATACTGATCCTGAGACGCGCTGGCGCCCCAAGCGTACGGGATTGTCATGATGATAAGGGTATCCGGCGGCAGTCTTCGGAGAAGCACATTGTCGGTGTACCACCGGGTTTCCGCCAGGCGCACCGCGTAATCACTGTACGCGTTCTCCGGAACCGCATCCAGCACCTCGCGCAGAGGGCGCACGACGCCGCGGGAGAGCAACTGCTCATACAGGTACGGGCTGCAAAGGTAGACGGAGCACTCACCGGTCATGACAAACTGATCGAACGCCGTCTTTTGGGAGGCGTTGAATGCCGTATTGACCGTTCCGTGACCGTTATTCTCCTTGACATCCAGTTCCAGTTCCTCGGCGGAATACACCTGGTAGCGGACGAAACCGACGTGCTTTTTCCCGTCGCCGTTGAAATCCTGCGGCAGTTTCGCATCCAATACGGTCTGTACCTCTTCCAACTCCTCCGGCGAAAAGCCATACGTTCCGGCGTAGCACACCAGCACATCGTCCCCGGGCTGCTGTACGGTCTGTACGATCAGCACCACGACGACCGCCACGACGAACAGTGCGATCAGTGTATGCCATTTATGATGGTACCAGAAATTATCCAGCCATTTGAGGGCGCGCCCCTGCGGTCTGATCGAACGATGGTCGCCGTCCGGCTTACTTTCGTCCGGTCTGTTCGCCGTGCCCGGCTCACCGGCGCCATTCAGATCGTTTATCTTATCCGTCTCGTACATTCCGTTCTCCGTCCTCCTTTTCCCCATTCCGGTACAGGACGTTTCCCCTTTGGGTTGATTATCCTCTGGAGCGGCTGACGTCCACCACTTTCATCTGAATCACGCCGGAGGGCGTTTCCACGTTCAACACGTCTCCCCCGCGCGCGCCCATCAAGGCTCTGCCGATCGGAGACTGGTCGGAAATCTTTCCAATCAGCGGGTTCGCCTCGTTGGAGCCGACCAGAGAGTACTCCACCTCTTCCTTTTCCTCCTCGTCGTACACGCGGACGGTCGATCCGAGGCTGACAACCGATTCATCGATCGTATCCTCCTCGACGATGACCGCGTTCGCGATCAGGTCCTCCAGCTCCTTGATACGGGCTTCCGTCTTTGCCTGCTCATTGCGCGCCTCGTCGTACTCCGAGTTCTCCGAGAGGTCGCCGAACGATCTGGCGACGGCAATGTCGTTTTTGATTTCCTCGCGGCGCGTCGTTTTCAGATAATTCAGCTCCGCGACCAATTCCTTATAACCGTCGGGAGTATAGAGCATTTGTTTCTTTGCCATGGTAAGGTCTCCTTCGTAATTGTGTATATAAAATAAATGAACGACTCATTTTTGGAGTGCGCGGACCGCCGCCGCAAGCTGCGGGTCCTCGCTATCGGGAATCAGATAGATATTTCCGTATTTTTCGATCACCGCGGCATCCATTTCCACAGCATACCCCTCGTCCGGCTCGATGCCGATGCCGTGGTAGCTCACGCCGCAGGGCGGCAGGTAAAGCGCTGTGGTGAGCTTGATGGCGCCGTCCAGGATTCCGGACTGTTTCAGACTCATGATCGACTGCATACAGCCCTTTCCGAACGTCTTGACGCCGACCACGGTTGCCAGCTGATAGTCGCGCAGGTTGGAGGTGAAGACTTCCGCGGCACTCGCGGTGTACTCATTGGCGATGACCGCAAATTCATATCCGCGATATTTGCCGATGTCTTTTTTGGTGACGCTGCATCCGGCGTAGTCCGGGTCGGAGTAACGAACCACTTGCACGCGCTCGTAATCCGGGTCGCCGGAGTTGTACTGGATGGTGAGCATGACGTCGTTTTCCCGGAGCAAGGTGCTGAGCACCGCTTCAATCGAGGCGAGGTCTCCGCCCGGATTATACCGGACGTCAAAGATAAATTTCTTGCACCCGCGCGCAACCAGAGAGTCCATGGTGGAGCTGAACTGCGTCGGTGTGGTCAGGTCGAACTGCGAGATCTTGACGATGCCGATCGACGGGTCGTCTGCATGGACACGTCCCGTGACGGATTCTGTTGTCACCTTGGCGCGTTCGACCGAAAACTTGACAATCTCCTGTCTACCGCCCGCGGTCGTGCGCAGGACAGAAAATTCCGCTTTGGTACCTGCGACGCCGCGCACACAGCTCAGCGCGCCGTCATAGCCCAACTGCTCCACGGTCGCCTCGCTTCCGTCCACTGTTATCACGCTGAAAATCTGGTCTCCGACGCGCAAGCCCGCCGCCAGCGCCGGAGAATCCGCAAACACGCTGATGACCGTCATCGTAGCGTATTCGGCGCCGTTATACGTCGCCGTGGTATTGACCACGCTCACGCCGATTCCCTCCATCTCGCCGCGGTCGTCGGCGAAAAGCGCCTGCAACTCCTCCTCGGTGTAATACGCCGCGTAGGTGTCGCCGGTTGCCGCCGCATATGCCTTGAGGACGGCGGTCACAAGTTCGTCGTGATTCAGGTCATAGATGCTGTACTGCTCAAACAGCTCTTGGAAAAGCTCCAGCTCGGGGAACGCCATCTCCCCGTCAACCAGGGTGTTCCACTGATTCTCCCGCTCTTCCAGGAGCTTACGGGAGAAGAAGCCCGCCGTGAGTGTATACGTAGCAAGGATTGCCAAAATCAGAACCGAGCAGACAGACGCCACGAAAACAGACAGCGGCACGCGGTGCTCGCGATTGCCCATTGATGCGGTGTGGGTTCCCGCCGACGCGGTATGATTGTTCGTCGCCCCGGAACGGTTCCCCGTCGATGTGGTGCCGTTCGCTGTCGGCTCAGAGGGATTCATCGTCGGCGTGGTATGGTCAGCGCCCGGCGCGCCCGGCGAGTCCGGTGCGTCGGAGTCGTTGTGCGTATCGGGGGGATTCTTCGCTGTTTTTTCGTCCGCGCCGTCATGGGTGTCCGCCGCGGTTGCAGGCTCATCGGGAAGGCTCGTTGTCCCCTCCTCTGTCGCACGCGAAACCTCGCAGGAGAACGCCTGTGCGCGTGCCGCCAGCTCTGAGGAAAGCGCCTCCACGTCGGCGTCCGGCGCGGGGGTTACGGTCAGGCGTGTTGCCGTCGTATTCAAGAGCACGTCGTCGGTAGCAAAAACCGCACGCGCCGCGTCAAGTAGCCCCTCTTTCTCCTGCTCTGTCGGCGCGGTCGGGAAACAAACGGTAAAACTAATGCAATTCATCCGGTATCACCTCACATCATTCGGATCGCTGAAACAGAATCTGCCCGGTGTCGCAAAATACAGCACTTTACCGGCGGAGAGACGTGTCCCCGCCGGTAGAGAAAACAACTTTAGAATTTCGTAGATTTGGAGTCCAGGTACTTCTTGACCATCAGCGCCACCTTGAACGTAATCGCGTGCTCAAACTCGCGCAAATCAAGCCCCGTGAGCTTGCGGATCTTTTCCAGACGGTACACCAGAGTGTTCCGATGGACGAACAACTTACGTGATGTCTCCGAGACATTCAGGTTGTTTTCAAAGAAGCACTGAATCGTCATCAGTGTCTCGCGGTCGAGCGATTCCAGGCTTCCCCGCTTGAACACCTCCTGTAAGAACATCTCGCACAGCGTGGTCGGCAACTGGTAGATCAGTCGTCCGATACCGAGATTTTCGTAGCTGATGATATTCTTTTCCGTCTCAAAGACCTTGCCGACCTCGATGGCGACCTGTGCTTCCTTATAGGCTCGCGCCAGGTCCTTGATATTATCCACGACGGTGGAGATACCGATGGAGACCTTCGTATAGAACTCCGTGCTCATGGTATCCGCGATATTGGTTGCGATCTTCTCAAAGTCCTTGGAATCCATGCCCGGCTTGACGTCCTTGACCAGCACAATGTCGTGCTCGCCGGCGCTGATGACGTAATCCTTGGATTTGTCCGGGAACATGTTCTGGAGCATTTCAAACGGGAGCATATCGGTCTTTCCGTAGAATTTCACGAGAAAGACAATCCGCATTTCCTCGGTATTGAAATGGAGCTCTTTGCTCTTAATGTATATGTCGCTGGGCAGGATATTATCCAGAATGATGTTCTTGATAAACGAGCCCTTATCGTATTTTTCGTCGTAAAGATTCTTGATATTTCCAAGCGAGATGGCGAGTAACTTGGAGGTTTTCTCCGCCGCCTTGTCCTCTCCCTCGACGAACACGATGTATTCCGCCTTGACGTTGCCGCCGATGGGTCGGTAGGTATAGCCGCCGCTGACGGAAACCTCACTGGTATATGCCAGCTCGTCCCGGATTCCTTGGCGGATCTCTCCAATCTTGACCAATTCGGAGCAAGCAATAATGACACCGTTTTCGTCTATGATTCCGATGACTCTGTCAACAGCATCCTTCATTTGGTGTATCACGCTCTGGAATAACCGGTTCGACATCTTCTTTTCCTTCCTCAATGCACAGATTTTTGTCTATCGCTGGGGGTATTTATTCTCAGTCGTCTTTGATATACAAATTACATTATACACAAAAACGGACAGATTTTCAATAGCTTTTTCTCTTTTTTCTCCACATTTTTCAAAAAAAGCGCGAATTTTGTCATTTTCGCCCCACCGCGCGGGCGGGCAAAGCTCCCTTTTTGAGGAAACGGACCGGAGTCTCACAGTTCAAACTCGTACGCGAGCGCGCCGAGCACAAACGGTGCCGCCGTTTCCGTTCGCAGAATTCGCGCGCCAAGTCCCGTCATGGCAAAGCCGTGTTCCCGTGCGGTCGCGGCTTCCCCGGCAGAAAAACCGCCCTCACTGCCGACGACGATCGCGATGGTCGGGTGCTCGCCGAGGTGTTGACGTTCGGCTTGCAGCAGTGTGCGAAGCGGGACGGTATTCTCCCCCTCGTAGCAGAACAGCACCAGATCGGCGTCCGCCGCCGAACAGATCACATCGGAGAAGCCACAGGCAGGCACCACACGCGGAACGATGCCCCGTCCGCACTGCTTTGCCGCCTCCAGCGCGATGCGCTGTCTGCGTTCATTCTTCTTATCCTCGTTTGAGGGGTTGCGGCGCACCACGCACCGCTCGCTTTCAAACGGAACGATTCTGACCACGCCGCACTCCACCGCTTTCTGAATGATGGAATCCAGCTTGTCACCCTTGGGCAGAGCCTGATACAGCACTGCGCGATAGGGTGGCTCGCCACGCATGGATGTCACAGAAACAATGTGTGCCGTGACGGTATCATCGCCGGCAAAATGCTCCAGCACGCAATCATAGGTTGCGTTTTTGGCATCGCAGACCGTGATATGCTCGCCGGTCGCCATACGGAGCGCGCGGGCGATATGGTGTGCGTCTGCACCGGAGATCGTGACCCGGTCTCCCGCAATCGCGGATTCATCCACAAAAAAGCGCGGCACAGCAATCCCACCCATCCAGCCGTTGCCGTTGCACGGCGAATTTTTCATTGTCGAACATCGACAAAAGAATTATACAACATTTTGCCCAACTTGTCAAATGATTTTTTGTACTTTCTGAGGTTATTTTCTTCATAATTTACAATTTATTCTTAAAATCGGCGACAAAAGAGGAAATAATGCCCGAATTGGCGGCAACGGGGGCAATTGACTTTCCGTAAAATTGCCTTTCGGATTAGGAAAAAGCACCCATGAGCATGGATGCTTTTCCGGAATATGCAATTGGATCGCGGTGCGCCCTTACGCGGTGCGCCGGCGGACCTGCGGAAGCCGTGCGATCAGGCAGGCGGCGATTGCCGTGATGATGATCTCGGGAATCATGTACAGTCCGTTATATACGACAGAGTAAACGATGGTCAGCGCGCCCCCCGAAAAATGGGTCAGCACCCATTCACCGAACAGCTCTCGGACGCCGTCCTGACCGAAGAACCACTCCGCCCACGAGCCGAAGAAGATCGCGCCCGAAACGATATGGCACAGGTAACGCAGGGACAGCGCGACCACGCTTCCCCACGCGAGCGCCGCCGTGCGGCTTTTCATATTGCGGAAAATTCCGCCGAAGCCGAGAACGGTAAAGGCGAGCACGTAATCGATCAGGCAGATCAGAATCGCGTTGCGAATACCCGTGAAGCTGTCACTTGTCGGGGTGAAAAATCCCGCGACGGTCGAATATCCAAGCAGCATCTGAATGACGGAGTAGGCGCCTGCGGTGAACAGCCCCCAGCGCGTTCCGTACATGTAGGCGACCAGAACGAGCGGGAGCATGGACGCAACTGTGAACCCGCCGCCGAACGGCAAATGCAGAAACGGGACGAGCGAGCAACACCACGCGATTACGGTTGCCACCGCCAACATCATGGCGGAAACGGTCAGTCTCTCCACAGCAAATGTTTTTTTCATACAGAAGATCCTCCTTCAAAATGAAAACCGCACGAAAACTCCGTGCGGCAGAATCTCCCCGACGCCACCCGCTCGCAGTGCAGGCGCGGTCGCTTCAAAAATCTCCCTACGACGGCATTATCCGTATCAGGTTAAGGGTTCGGAAACCGATCGCGGTTTCCGTCTCAGCCGATGACAGCACCCCTGTTTTTATGCGGTTTTTGTTTTCTACATTATACACTTCTCCGCCCTCCTTGTCAAGTTTTTTTGAAAAATCCCGAAAAATCTTTATGAAATACCTTGACAGGTGAGGTACATCGTGTTATAATGTCGCCATCATGGAAGAAAGGAGCGTACGATTCCATGTCAATCGCAGCCGATCTCATCCGTGGGCACACAGATACCATCGTGCTGGCACTGCTTTTGAAAAAAGACAGTTACGGCTATGAAATCAACAAATCCATCCTCAGCAATTCCGACCACCGGTATGAATTGAAGGAGGCGACGCTGTACACCGCTTTCAAGCGCCTTGAGGACGCGGGCTACATCGTTTCCTACTGGGGAGACACCAATACCAGTGCCCGGAGAAAATACTACACCATCACGCAAGCCGGTCGCGAGGCATACGAACAGCAAAAGCAGGACTGGCTGTCCGCGCGCGACATCATCGACAAGTTACTGGACACGGAGGAATCACAATTATGAGCTGGGAAGAACGCATCAAACAACACATTGACGCTCTGTTTTCGGGTGCGCCGGATGTCAACCGCGTCAATGATTTGAAAAACGAGATTTACCTGAACACGCTGGACCGTTACCGCGACCTGCTCGCCGAAGGAAAGCCCGAGGAGGAGGCGTACCGGAGCGCCATCGGAGGCATCGGCGACGTCCGAGAATTGATCCGTTCACTCAACACGACCGCGACCGCCGTCGGAAGTGCTCCCACGTTGGCAGTTGCCGACGCTTCCGCCAAGGGAAAGCCCGCCGCAAAATCGCTCCGCAGGATGTTGCGGGGACAGGTGGACTGTATTCTCTGGATGCTGATGCTGACGCTGTACTTTGAGTTGAGCTTCGCCACCGGGAAGTGGCACATCACCTGGATTCTCTTCCTGATTGCGCCCGCCGTGGAGAGTCTGATCCACGCCATCTGGGACTACACAACCCGGAACCGTCCGGAGGTCTTCTATCTGCCCGACACCGCCACACGACGCTTGCAGAGCAACCTCAGCACGGCGCTCTGGACGCTGACCGTCGCCGCGTACATTCTGATCAGTTTTTACACCGGCAGATGGTATGTCACGTGGGTGATGTTCCTGCTCGCCGTCGCGCTCGAAAATCTCATCTGTATTCTGACTTCACTTTCCGCGTCGCGCAAGACGTCCGGAACATCTGACAAGGAGGGACTGTCCAAATGAAATCTTCCGTAGTAAGCATTGTCGTCTGGTCGATCGTCGTTCTGCTGCTCGTCGGTCTGTTCGTTTTTCTCCTGCTCCGCGGCTTCCCGTGGAAGCACACAAACTGGAATTTCGGTGCGATTTCCCAAACCTACAAAAATGCCGAAAAATACACCGCCGGCGACACGACGCTCACTTCCCCGATTCGCGCGCTGGATGTGCACTGGGTCAGCGGCGAGGTACATGTTGTCCGCAGCGACGGGGACGTCATCCGCGTTTACGAAACCGACACGCAGAATCCACCCGAACAGCGCCTTCACTGGTGGCTGGACGGGGACACGCTCCGCATTCAGTTCTGTGAAAGCAAGGTGTTTTACGGTCTGACCAAATGGGGGACGAAGATTCTCACGGTCGAAATTCCCTCCTCCCTGTCCGATGCACTGAAGATTGTTGACATCGAGGGTGTGAGCGCGGATATTTCCGTTCGCGGTTTTGCGCTGGATACGCTGGACATTGACGGTGTTTCCGGCGACATTGCGCTCAGTGATCTGATCGTCGCGAGCGTCGATCTGGAAACGGTCAGCGGGGACATCGGAAGCGAACGCTGTATTTTCACCGGCGTCACCTGCGAGACCACCAGCGGCGATGTCCGGCTGGAGGGTGCCATCACCGCCGCCGACATGGACAGCGTCTCGGGCGATCTCACCTTACAGAGCACGGAGAAATTGCAGAAGCTCCGCGTTGACACGACCAGCGGCGACATCCGCCTTACCCTGCCGGTTGACGAGGATGGATTTACCATGACCTTTGACACAGTGAGCGGCGATCTCTCCAGCAACATTCCCATGACGCGCGAGGGCAAGAAGTATACGTGCGGGCGAGGCACTGCCGATTACCGTGTGGACAGTGTGAGCGGCGACATTCACATTTCGTCGGGTGCGGCGGTCGAATAATCCCCCGCGGTGTCGTCAAAAAAGCCTTGACAAACACGCACTTGTCTGCTATAATGTTCCCGCAACGGTTCCCGTGGGGGTGCAATGGTTTCGACGGGGATTCTGAGGCATGATAAGCGTAGCGGGCTGAGTGATCCCGACAACCGCTCAACCTTAAAAATTAAACGACAACAATACTGTTGCTATGGCTGCCTGAGTGACTTCCCTTCGGGGATGTCATTCGGCGGTGCTGTGACCTGCGGGTCACCCGTTCCTCTCCGGACGACCACGACCGGAGACTGAACGTCATGTAGTGGTGAACATGCACCGAGAGTTCGCTCTTGTATCGGTCATGCATAAAAGGGCTACCCTGACGCGGAGCGTGTCTGTTCGCGCCGCAGACGGGGAATTCTAAATAACAGACTGCCTACGGAGAAAGTCATGTCAAGGGGTTTTCGGACATGGGTTCGATTCCCATCATCTCCACCAGCGGGCAAGCCCGCGCCCGATCACCGATGGGGTGCGGCGCTATGCCGAGCTTCATACCACGATGGCGACGTTCGGTTTTAAGTCCCAACGACCACCAGCGGGCAAGCCCGCGCCCGATCACCGATGGGGTGCGGCGCCATGCCGAGCTTCATACCACGATGGCGACGTTCGGTCTTAAGTCCCAACGACCACCAGCGGGCAAGCCCGCACCCATAGTCGGGTGTGGAAAGCCCTCCGCCCAGCCCAGCCCACGATGGTATTATTCGGGTTTGACCCAGAGCAACCATCGGCGGGCAAGCCCGCAAAAAAAGCAACCGGAATAAATTCCGATTGCTTTTTTCATTGAACCCGGAAAGGAAAACGAGGGCGTCACACCAAAGGCGACACCCTCGCTTTTTGCCACAGGGCAAAATCAGATCTTTTCCTTGACCTTGGAATCCTTACCGACCTTGCCGCGCAGATAGTACAACTTTGCACGTCTGACACGACCGTTGCGGATTACTTCCACCTTGTCAACGCTGGGAGAATGAATCGGGAAAATCTTTTCCACGCCGCAGCCGTACGAAATGCGTCTGACCGTGAAGGTCTCGCCGATACCGCCACCGTTCTTTGCGATGACCGTTCCCTCGAACAACTGAATTCTCTCACGGGTACCCTCAACGATCTTGTTGTACACACGAACGGTGTCGCCAACGTTGAACTGCGGTACCTCCTTCTTCATCTGCTCTTCCGTAAAAGCCTTAATCAAGTCCATGATAAGTCCTCCTCATAATATCCGGGTGTTCGTACCGAGCCGCATTGGACCACCCTTTCCCGCCCATGGCATGCGCCACACGCAAAGTACGATTATTATATCACAACAAAATACAAAATGCAAGGGGGTTTTTCAATATTTTTGCGATGATTTCACATTTTTTCAGTCCCCGGACGTTTTTCCCCGCGCCGACGTGAAAGAAAGGCAGGCAAAACGTCCCGGATCAGCGACGGCAGGTTGAGCCCCGCCAGGCACAGGACAATTCCGATGCCAATCCAGACCCAGCCGCGCCACTGTGCCGTAACCGCCACGGTCATTACCAGCAGAAGCAGGAGGTTCAGGAAAATCCGCAGGTACGGCGGGCGGAAACGAATATAGCGTTTTGCGGAGAAGAGGCGGACGGCAAACATCAGCAAGTAGGAGAGCATGGTAGCGATTGCGGCGCCGAGTGCCGCGTAGCGCGGAATCAGCAAAAAGTTCAGAATGACATTTGTCACCGCGCCCAGGGTCGCTGTCAGAAGCGAGGGCATGCTCCGTTTTTCCACGGTATAGACCGAATTGCAGAAGTTGGACAGTGCGGAAAACGCCGTGGCAAGCAAAAGCGTCGGGATATAGACCCACGCCCCGGCAAAGGACGGGTCAAACAGGATTCCCGCAAAGACACGGGACAGAAGAATCATGCCCCCGCACACCAAACTAAGGAATCCGACGTAGCCGCGCAGGACGCCCGTAAAAAAACTTGCAACCGACTTTTTGCGCGCCGCCCGTTGCTCCGGCGTCTCCTGCACGCGGACGGTCCGGTTTTCCATGACGGCGGAAAACTGCCACGCCTCGATAAAAATGCCGCAACAGATGGTCAAAAGATTCGGAATTTTATATGCCGCGGCGTACAGTCCGTTTGCGCCCTCGCCGCAGAAATAGGAAACCATATAACGGTCGGAGACATTTGTCACCCACCAGCAAAGCGTCGCGGGAATGAGCGGCAGGCAGAACGCCAGCATATCGCGCATCAGTGTACGGGAGACGGCGCTGACGCGGAAGCGACGCCACAGGCGGCAGGCAACGATCAGAAAAGCAGAGGTCAAGAGATCCGCGCCCAGAATCCCAAGGATGTAGCCGGACACTTTCATGGAGAGCGGGAACAAAAACACCAGCGTCAGACCGATATTCAGGGCGGTATTGACAAGTCCCTGCACGGCGAACAGGATGTAGTTTCCCTCCCCGCGCACAAATTCCGAGCAGAGGTAGTGCAGGTTTGCCGACAACACATACAGGACAATCAGTAAAACGTAGTCGGAGAAATAATCCGTCAGATGTAGGAGCGGTGCAACAGCGACGAACACTCCCGACATCACGCCGAGAATACAAACGCCGCTGCTGAACACCGCTGTCCGATCGCGCACACCGCGGGCATCTGCAACAAAGCGGAAAAAGCCGCTCGACAATCCCCCGCATGCCAGCGGGATCAAAAGGTTACACAGGCTCGTGACCAGGTCTGCCGTTCCGTATTCGGCGTCCGTCAGAACGTAGGTGTAAACGCGGACCATGAAGAACACCATCAGCTTGGACAGCATCCGCCCGATGCTCAGCGCCGCGGTGTTCCGCATGAGCAGTCCCATACGGAACCGTTGCTTCCGGCGCGCGGCGGAACCGCCCTCGTCCGTTGTCATTGCCATGTGTCATCACCGCCTCTCGTTTACTCGCACGGTATTTTCCGTGCACGGAGACAGTATAGCACATTTTTCTCAAAATGAAAAGTCTTTTTTCAGGATCAAGGGAAGAATTTTTCATCGAGGTTACACCGGATGCCGCGTCGTTGATTCGGCTGCCGACTGTCGGCGACCCGCTACCGTCTGTCGTCGATCGGTTGTCGCCTTTCGATTATCGGTGATCGCCGGACGGTCTTTGGTCGGCGGCGATCGGTCAGTTCACTGTGCGGAACAGCGCCGAAACGTTACATTCGATGCGGACAACAGGCGCGTCATTTTCGCACGCACCGACCGGGCGGTCATAGGCGGTGTAGCAACCGAAATTTTCCACCTCGGTCATCACGAGAGTTCTGCCGGTCTCCAGCGCGTCCGCTTGTCCCTGCGCGTCCTTGAGCGCCTCCTGCATTGCCTGCGCGGAGAAGCGCTCCGGGGACAGCACGCCGTAAGAAATGCCGTAAATGCTGTCCGCGCCCGCCGCAAGAAGCTGTTTGCGGATGCGGGCGCTCTCCCCGACGTGTGTTGTCATCAGGCGCACGTCCCGCACGACGACCGTCCGACCGTCCTCCGCCTCTTCCCGCGTATACAGCATATCCTCACACAATTCGTCTCCCGCCTCCAGCTTCGCGCGGATGTCGTCCATCACGGCGTTATTTTTCTCCCGAGCATCCTGTTCCCTGCGCGCGGAGGTCTCCACGGTGAAGCTGATCGTCAGATTTTCCGCGGCGACCTCGATCGAGCCGCGTCCGTTGATGCGCACCTGCTCCACGTGGGACAAATCCGTTGCCGAAGCGCTGAGGCACAGCGCGCAGACGAGCGCTATGCCCACAAAAAAGGTGAGCGGCAGTCGTTTTTTATTGAAAGAACCATGGCGTTTTTGATCAAATTGCATGGCAATCACTCCTTTTCTTTCCGTTTGAGGATAGCATGCCCTTCTCCCCGCCCATTATTCGCGCGTTTTACAAAACAGCAAAAAAGGGGGGTGTTAAAAAATTCGTTTTGAATTTTTTAACAACCCCGACGACGTTGGTCTCGGCGGCACAGTGCCGCCATTTTGCCCTCCAGAAGGTGGAAAAGTCAAGAATACAAGAAAAAAACGCCCAAGATCGCGCAAAAATGCCGGAATCCCGACCGACATTTTTGAGGGGATGTTAAAAACATCAAGTTTTTTAACATCCCCTTTTGATTCCGCTTCGCGCGGGAAACAAATTTTCAACGAAAATACAACGTCGGCGAGCGCCGGGCACAGAGAACATCGCGCACAAAGCGTCGAGCACGGAACGCCGCGCAGGACGGTTGCCAGGCATGGAATGCCAGGCATAGAACGTCGGGCGGGACGGTCCGCCGGGCGCGATTACCATATCTTACGGAACAGCGCCGCCACCTCGTCGTGTGTCGGCACGCGGGGATTGGTCGCGGTGGTCGCGTCGGCAAGCGCCGCGGTCGCCATATCCTCGACCGCCGCCATATACTCGCCCTCGCTGATGCTTCCCAGCTCCGACACGCGCGCCGGAATATTCATCTCACTGCACATAAAGCGCAGGTAGGCGACCAGCGCATGGATGGTTGTCACCTCATTGAGGTTACTGACGCCGAGAATCCGGGCGACATTGCAGTACTTCCGCACGCAGGGGTCATACTTTTCCCGGCTACGGCTCGACAGGTCGATACGGCTGTTATATTCGATGATATACGGCAGGAGAATGGCGTTGGCGCGTCCGTGCGGGACGTGGAATTTCGCGCCGAGCTGATGCGCCATCCCGTGGGTCAGACCGAGCGACGCGGAATTGAACGCCAGCCCCGCAAGGCAGGACGCGATATGCATTTTTCTCCGCGCGTGGGTGTCCTCGCAGCTTGCGTAGGAGCGCAGGAGAAACTGCCCGCAGATCTCCACGCTCTTCTCCGCGAGCGCCCCTGAAAACTCATTGTTCCGGACGCTGACGTACGCTTCGATCGCGTGCGTCATAACGTCCATCCCGGTATCGGCGGTAATGGACGGGGGCACGCTTTTGACCAGCTCCTCGTCGAGAATGGCTTCATCCGGAAGCATATCCTCCGAGCACAGTGGGTATTTGCGGTTCTTTTCCGGGTCGGTAATGACGGCAAAGGACGTCACCTCACTTCCCGTGCCGCTCGTCGTGGGAATCGCGATCAGGCGGGGGGAGAGCGACGCGTCCATCTGTGCGGCAAACTTTCGGACACCCTTGGACAGGTCCATGGCAGAACCGCCGCCGACAGCCACGATGACGTCGGGACGGAAGTCCAGCAGGCGACGGACGCCCGCGATAATTTTGTCGATCGGCGGGTCGGGCACGACGTCATCGAAGATAACGTGCGTCGCTCCCGCGCGATCCAGTGGCGCGGTAATATAAGAAATCAACCCACCGTTGACAACGAACGGGTCCGCGACGATCATCACGCGGCAAGCACCCAGCGTTTCCAGCCGCGCGAGGGCGTTTTCCCCGAACGTGATCTTGGTTTTGACCTCAAAGTTCTTCATGCTCTCCCCTCCAGTTTCATCCTATGGCGGTTCGGACCCGTCTGCGGTATCGCAGGCTCAATCCTCCTGGTTTTCCCAGTTATGATAAACGTTGATGACGTCGTCGTTATCCTCGAGGAACTCCAGAAGCAGTCCCATGTGCTTGATGTCGTCCTCGTTCTCCAGCGTCACGTAGGTAGTTGGCAGCTTGGTCTGCTCTGCGGAGGAAATGGTATATCCCGCCGCTTCCAACGCGTCCTTGATGGCATAGACGTCGTCCGGCTCGGTCGTGATCTCATACACGCCGTCCTCGCCGGCAAAATCCTCCGCGCCTGCTTCCAGTGCGGTTTCCATCAGCTTATCCTCGTCGATCTCGCCGTCCTCGTCCTCGATGATAATCTGTCCCTTCGGCTCGAACATATAGCCGACACATCCCGTCTGCCCCATGTTGCCGCCGAATTTGTCAAAGTAGTGACGGACGTCGCCCGCGGTGCGGTTCCGGTTATCGGTCGTTGCTTCCACCATAACGGCGACGCCTGCCGGACCGTAGCCCTCATAGACGACCTCCTCGAAGTTGACGTCCTGCATGCCCTGCGCCTTCTTGATGCAACGCTCGATATTATCGTTGGGGACGTTATTCGATTTGGCTTTGGCGATCAGGTCGCGCAGCTTGGAGTTGACGTTGGGGTCGCCGCCGCCCGATTTGACTGCCAGTGTGATCTCTTTTCCGATCTTGGTGAAAATCTTCGCCTTTTGCGCGTCGGTTTTCTCCTTTTTGTGCTTGATATTCGCCCATTTGCTATGTCCGGACATACTCTTACCTCTCTATATCAACAATTTATTATCAGATTTGTTCGATCTTTCTCAGGCAGATCAGGTCAAAGGCGTTTCCGAGAACCGTCCTCGTCGCCGCGGTCAGCCGGATGCGTCTTGCACGCACGTCGGCGTCCTCCGCCGAGAGGATCGGGCAATCGTGGTAGAAGCGGTTGAACGCCGTTGCCACATCCAGGATATACCGTGTCACCTCGCTCGGCTCGTAGTTACGCAGAGCGGACTCCACGCACTCTCCGAAGCGGCAAAGCGTTTTGAGGAGCGCGGACTCCTGCGGCATGCAGTCCTTTCCGTCCGACGCCGTGGCGGTTGTGCCCGCCTCATCGCCCGCACGACGGAGTAAAGAGCATGTCCGCGCGTAGGTGTACTGGACGTAGGGACCGGTATTGCCGTCGTAGCTGAGCGCGTCCTCCATGACAAAGTTGATGTCCTTGAGGCGGTTATTGCTCAGGTAGTAGAACACAACCGCTCCGACGCCGACCGCTTCCGCTGCCTCGTCCATGTTGGGCAGGTCGGGGTTCTTTTCCCGCATGATGGCGCGGACTTTTTCGATCGCCGCCCCGAACAGGTCGCGAAGCAGGACGACGTTGCCTGTACGCGTTGCCAGCTTAGCGCCGTTGAGACTAACCGTTCCGTACGGAACGTGCACCAGCTCATCGTACCAGTCATAGCCCATCAGCTCAACGACCTTAAACCACTGCGCGAAGTGCAGGCTCTGCGCCGCGCTGGTCACATAGATTGCCTTATCGAAATGATAGTGCTCCTTGCGGTAGACCGCCGCCGCGATGTCCCGCGTGGGGTACAACGTTGAGCCATCCCGCTTGAGAATCAGGCACGGCGGCATACCGTACGGCTCCAGATCGACGATGCTCGCGCCGTCGCTGATCTTGAGCAGTCCCATATCCCGGAGCTTTTGCACCTGCGCGGGCATTTTATCGGTATAGAAGCTCTCGCCCTTATAGGAATCGAACGTGATACCGAGCTGGCGGTAGGTTTTCTCGTATTCGGTAAGGCTGATTTTGACAAACCAGCGCCACAGCTCCAGATTTTCCTCGTCGCCCGTCTCCAGCTTATGAAATTCCTCCCGTGCGCGCTCCGCCAGCGCGGGGTCCGGCGCAATCCCCTTTACCTCGTCGCCGGAGATCGCGTTGTTGATGCGGACATAAAGCTCGACCAACTTGTCGATGCCGCCCTCTTCCACCATTTCGCGGCTTCCCCAGAGGCGATACGCCACGATCAGCTTGCCGAACTGCGTTCCCCAGTCACCCAGGTAGTTGATGCCGATGCAATGATAGCCGGCAAACTCATGGAGCTTTTTGAGCGAGTGTCCGATGACCGTCGTGCCGAGGTGTCCGATATGGAACGGCTTGGCGACGTTCGGGGAGGAATAGTCCAGCACCACCGTTTTGCCGCGTCCGAGGTCGGGAGCTCCGTACTTCTCCCCCTTCTGCTCGATCTCACCGAGGACATGGGAGAGGAGGTACGCGTCGGACAGGCGAATATTCAGATAGCCGTTGACGTTTTCCGCGCGGGCAATGCACGCACAGCTCCCGTCATTCAGCCCCTCGGACAGAAGCTGCGCGATCTGCACCGGCGCGCGGTGCATGGTCTTGCTCAGGCGGAAGCACGGGAAGGCGATGTCTCCCATGGCAGGGTCGGGCGGGTATTCCAACCATCCCTCTACGGTTGCCGCGTCCGGAACGTTATCCGGGCAAACCGCCGCGATTCCGTCGAGGATTCTGCCCGCAATCATTGATTTGATTTCTTTCATCCTTTATGACCGTCGCTCCGCACATCGGGAGCGCCTTTCCTGTCGAGTGTGCCGATGCAGTCACCTCGCACCGACGGTTAACTGAAACATTATACACCCGTTTTCCCCGGAACGCAAGAGATTTTGCGAAACTTTCCGCAATTCACGCGTCCCCGAGACAAAACGATGCCACATTCGCATGCAGAAATGCGAGCAACTTCTCCGTTTCCAGGAGCAACTGAATCCCGCGGCACCCCGCGCTCACCGTTACGCGGTCGAAATTCCGCACGCTTTCCTCAAAGTATGTGGGGAATTTTTTCTTCATTCCGACAGGTGAGCACCCGCCGCGGATATATCCCGTGAGCGAAAGGAGGTCCTTGACGTGCACCATTTCGATTTTTTTGTTGCCCGTCAGGACCGCCGCGCGGCGCAAATCAATCTCGCGGTCCACCGGCAGGCAGAAAACGAGCGGTCCGCTCTTATCCCCCACTGCGACCAGTGTTTTAAACATTTGCGCATACGGAAGCCCCACCTGGTCAGCAATATGCGTACCGGAGAGGTCGTTTTCATCCACTTCGTAGGTTAGCGGCTCATAAGGAATTTTCGCCGCGTCAAGCTGACGCATGGCGTTGGTTTTGACCGGTTTTGACATTTTTCTCCCTCTGCCTCCGCTCCGCGGAAGCGCTCCTTCCATGCAACGTGCCACGTGCATCCGTACTGTCGCCGTGCGCCGCACCTCCGGCGCCGTTCTTGTCTTTCTTCAGATATTTTGGCGTTCGGCGATCATTTCGCGCGCCGCCGTCCGCTGGGTTTCGGTAATCTCCAGCCCGCCGAGTATCCGGGCGACCTCCTCCACGCGTCCTTCGTCGTCCAGGATGTGCACCTGCGTTTCGATGCGACCGTCCACCTCCGTCTTGGTAATCAGCGCGTGGTGATCGGCAAGCGACGCAATCTGCGCGGCGTGGGTGATGCAGATCACCTGCACGCGCCGTCCCATCTGGCAGAGGCGAATCCCGACCTTGCGGGAGGTTCTGCCGGAAATTCCCGTATCGACCTCGTCAAACACCACGCAACCGACGCCGTCCCGGTCGTTCAGGACGCTTTTGATTGCCAGCATCAGGCGGGAAAGTTCGCCGCCGGAGGCGATTTTAATCATCGGCATCAGCGGCTCGCCGGGGTTGGTGGCTATCATAAATTCCACGTCGTCCCGTCCCGTCGGCAAAAAGTCCCCGGTGGGGCGCACAAGGACGGAAAAGCGCACCTTCGGCATATCCAGAAAGGCGAGCTCCTCGCAGACACGTTGTGTCATCTGCTCCGCGACCGCCGTGCGGCGCTCATGCAGAAGCTCCGCCTGACGACGGCAGTCCGCTCTCAGCTTTTCGCATCGTTCCCGCAGGGTTTGCAGGCGTTCGTCCGAGTCCTCCAGCGCCGCCAGCTGTTCCTTGGCACGGGCAGCAAAGGCGAGAATCTCCCCGGTATCCTTTCCGTATTTGCGTTGCAGGCGGGAAATCAGGTCCAGCCGCCCTTCGATGGCGTCCAGCCGCGCTGTCGGGTCGGCGTCCATGCCATCACCCCACGCGCTGACCTGCCCGGCAATGTCCCGTACGCGGTACATCATATCGTCGAGCTGTTCGGAAAGCGTCTCCGCCTCCGGGATGACATCCGCAAGATGGCGCATGGCGTCGGCGCTCCTGCCCAGCAGGGACGCGACCGAGCCGCTCCGCTCGCTGCTGTCCAGCACCTGTTCGGTAAAGCGGACATATTTGGCGATTCTCTCGGCGTTGCGGAGTTTATCGCGCTCCGTGCCGAGTGCGACCTCCTCGCCCTCGCGCAGTTTGGCGGAGGCGATGTCCCGAATCTGGTACTCCAGCATCTCTCTCATTCTTGCTTTTTCGGCATCGCCCCGGTTCAGTTCCTCGCACTCATTTTCGCACGCGCGCAGGTCACGGTACAAGGCGGCGTAAGTCTGTTTTTCCCGGTTCAGCCCGCCGTCGGTATCCATGGCGTCCAGGAGGGCGAGGTGGGCGGATTTCTGTAGCAGCTTCTGGTTATCGTTCTGTCCGTGGATGCTGAGCAGGCTTTTGCCCAGCTCCCGCGCCATGGTTGCGGTCAGGGGGCGTCCGCACAGGCGGAAGGTCGTTCTGCCGTCGGCGTACAGGGTACGTTGCAGGCACACGCTTCCCTCCTCGGTCTCAAACCCCATCTCCGCGATTGTCCGTCTGATATCCTCGCTCAGCTCGTCGAAAACCGCGCTGACCGTCGCCGTCTGCTCTCCCGTTCGCAAAAGCTCACGATTGAACTTGGCGCCGAGCAAAAGCCCCACGCTGTCGATCAGGATGGACTTTCCCGCGCCGGTCTCGCCGGTCAGGACCGTCAGCCCCCGGTCAAATTCCACGTCGGTTTTCCGGATCACGGCAATATTTTCAATATGCAACGAACGCAACACCTGCGATCACCTCCCAGCGCACCACGGCGGATTTTTTATTCACACTGCGACTGGACAGCTTCTGCCAGCGTGCGCGCGTCCTCCGACGTCCGCGTCACCACGATGATGGTGTCGTCGCCGGCAACGCATCCGAGCATGAGGTCATGCTCCAGCCGATCCAGCACCCACGCCACGGCGGACGCCATGCCGGGAGTTGTTTTGATGACGACGTTATTCATCGCAAAGGCGATATCCGTGACAGAATCCGTGCATGTTTTGCGGTAGCTGACCATCTCTTTGTCCGTCTCTGCCACCGCCTCGTCCTTGGTCGGGAGGACGTAACGGTAGGCTCCGCTCTCTCCGGGAATTTTCAGGAGCTTGAGTGCGCGGATGTCTCTGGAAACCGTCGCCTGTGTCGCTCCGTAGCCGCATTCGCGCAACCGGGCAATCAATTCATCCTGCGTGCCAATGTCGTATTGACGGATCAGCTCCAGAATTTTTTCCTGTCGGTTTTTCTTCATGTCCGTGTACTTTTCCTTTCAATCTTTTGTCATTCGGTTCACTCACGATTCATTTTGGCGCGCAGTTTCCGGTAAAAGCTGTACTTTTTCAGTCGGATCAGGGTCGTCTCCATGGGGGAGCGGGTAATACGCACGACATTTCCCCGGTACAGCTCGTAATTGATGCGTCCGTCCACTGTGACGTACAGCATTTTTTCTCTCTGACAGATATTTTTGACCTCCAGCACGGCGCTGTCGGGAAACACCATCGGGCGCGCCGTCAGCGAATGGGAGCAGATAGGGGTAATGCAAAGGCACCGGATGCGCGGGTCGGCGATGGGTCCGCCCGCCGACATGGAATATGCCGTGGAGCCGGTCGGCGTCGCCACAATCAGTCCGTCTGCGCGGTAGGTCGCGATCTGCCGCCCTCCCTCACTCAGCTCCAGCTCCACAATCCGCGCCACCGACGCGCCGCCGGAGATGACCGCCTCATTGAGGGCAAAGGAGGAAATGCGCGGTTTGTTATTATCATCCAGAATCTCCACGCCGATCATGGAGCGTTTTTCCTCGGTGTAGTGCCCGTTGAACAGGTTTTCCAACAGGTCCAGCTCATCCATTTCCAGCTCCGCCATATAGCCGAGGTGTCCGAGGTTGACGCCGAGAATCGGAATCTTCCGCATGGCGGCGCGGCGGGACGCCTCGAGAATGGAGCCGTCCCCACCGAGGACGATGAGCAGTTCCGCCTCGGTGTACAGCACGTCCTGCGACACGAAGGTCAGAAGCTCCGCCGCGCCGCGCGTAGACCTATGGCGCGAGATTTTGTCCCTGTTATAGGAGGCTGTCAGAATCTCACAGCCGAACTGCCGGAGCTTCTGCGCGACGAGGAACGCCGCGTTCGCCTTCTCCCCGATATTGAAATTTGTAATCAGTGCAATTTTTTTCACTGTCTGTCCTCCCCAACCGACTTTCGCGGTGTCACTTTGAATTTCCGCTACAGGGCCGTTCGCTTAGTGATCCCGTTTTGCCAGATAGCGCGCGATGCCGCAAAGGATGCCGTCCGTATCATACGGCGCGACCGCCCGGCACGCCTGCTCCGTCAACTCTTCGGCGTACTGTCTCGCCTGCCCGACTGTATAGAACGAGAGGTAGGTATTCTTATGCTCCTCCCGGTCTTTGCCCGGCGTTTTCCCGAGTTGCTTTTCGCTACTCGTCACGTCCAGAAGATCGTCCACGACCTGAAACGCCCGTCCGATCTTCGCGGCGTAGGTTGTCAGCCGCGTCCACGCGCCGTCCTCATCCTCCGAGGGGAGCACCCCCGCGGCAAGGGCGCCGAGGCGCACTGCGGCAATCATCAGGCATCCCGTTTTGCGGTCATGCAGTGCCTGCATGGTCTCCGGAGAAATCGTTCTGCCCTCGCTTTCCAGATCGACCACCTGCCCGCCGACCATGCCGTTGCTTCCCGCGGCGTCCGCGAGGACGCGCACTGCGTGAAGTCCGGTCTCCGCCGGAAGCCCCGGGCTGGTCGCGAGCACGGAGAACGCGTCGGTCAGAAGTCCGTCGCCCGCCAGCACCGCGATCGCCTCGCCGAACACCTTATGATTGGTCGGCTTGCCGCGGCGCAGGTCGTCGTTGTCCATGCACGGGAGGTCGTCGTGAATGAGGGAGTACGTATGCACCATTTCAAGAGCGCACGCGGGCAGAAGCACTGCGTCGTCCCTGCCGCCGAGCATCCGGCACGTTTCCAGCGCCAGCACCGGGCGAATCCGTTTTCCGCCCGCCATGAGGCTGTACTGCTCGGCGCGACCGAGCGTTGCGAGCGCAGGGACCTTTGCCATTGCCGAGAGGGACGGCACGCTCTCCGCCAGTCCGCCCAAGGTGTGCTCTATCAGCTCCGCTCCCGCGCGGAGATGTTCTCCGATCTCCTGATCCGACATACGCATGACTCTTCCCTCCATTTCCGTTGTTCCCGTCGGAAGCCGCGCATTGCAGGCATCCGATGGGTATGTCCTGAACCTCCGGTCGCGCGTCTGTAGCGCGGTCGGAAGGTAACTCTCATGTTTACGGTCGCCGTGTGCGGCAGTTGCCTTTTTTCTTCTTATTCGGCTTATTCGGCGTCCGGCGCGGTGTCCGCCGTCTCCTGCAGTTTTGTCGCCCCTTTGGCGGCTCGGCGTGCGGGACGTGTCGGTGCCGCCGGTTGCTCGTCCTGTTCGTCGAATGGCTCAAGGTACGCGCGCGCTCCGTCGGGAGTGACGCGGAGCATTTTCACCTTTTGCTCGGCGTGATCCAGCGCGTCGTTACAACGGCGAAGCAGTCCAACGCCCTCCTCGTACAGCTCCATCAGGCGACCCAGCGGGACGTTCTCCTGCTCGAGCGCACGGATAATCTCGTCAAGTCGCGTCAGTCCTGCTTCAAAGTTGACTGTCTCCTGCTTTTTATTCGCCATGGCATGCGCCCTCCTTTGGCTTCTGTTGCCTATATTTTTTGCCCGTTTCGGGATGCTTGTCCTCGATCCGCGCCCGGGCGTACCCATCGGCAAATTGCAGGCGAATCTGCTCGCCCACGTGCAGCGCAGCCAGCGTTGTCACCATGGATTCGTCGTCCCGGTGAACCATGGCAAATCCGCGTCCGAGCACGGAAAGCGGGCTGAGCGCGTCCAGCCGCGCCCCGGCGCCGGAAAGCGCCGCGCACTTTTGCGCCATGAGCACTCCCACGGCGCGGTCAAGCCGGGTTTCCAGCAGTCCGAGGTGAAGCCGTCGGTCCTCCAGCATATATTTGGGGGAAAGAAGCAGGCGGTGATGCGCCCTGCCGTCCAGCATTTCGCGGGCAAGGGCAAGCCGCCGGTCCACCGCGCTGTCCATATGCCGAGAGCGGTCTGCGATGCGTCCCCGCAGTTCCGTAGCGTCGGGAACCGCAAGCTCCGCCGCGCCGCTCGGCGTCGGGGCGCGCAGGTCGGCGACAAAATCGCAGATGGTCACGTCCGATTCGTGTCCGACCGCCGAAATAACCGGCAATCGCGACACCGCAATCGTACGCGCCAGTGCTTCGTCGTTGAACGCCCACAAATCCTCGGCAGAACCGCCGCCGCGCCCGATGATGATCTCGTCCACAATGTCCGTCAGGTTGAAAAATTCAACCCCCGAGCGAAGTGACTCCGCTGCCCCCTCGCCCTGCACGAGCGCCGGGTAGAGAATCAGCTCCGCCAGCGGGTACCGTCGTCCCGCAATACGGATGATGTCATGGATGGCGGCGCCGGTCGGCGAGGTAATGACGCCGATCCGCCGTGGATAGGGCGGAAGCGTTTTTTTCCTCGCCGGGTCAAACAGTCCCTCCGCCTCCAGCCGCCGCCGGATCTGCTCGAATGCCAGCGCCAGCGAGCCGGCGCCGTCGGGCTGCATTTCATCCACCACGATCTGCGTCTGCCCGTCCCGCACATAGGTGCGGACCTCCCCGTGCGCCAGCACTCTCATGCCGTTCTCCGGCAAAAATTTCAACGTGCGGTTATCCGCGCGGAACATTACGGCGCGGAGCGAGCATGCCTCGTCCTTCAGGGAGAAATAAAAGTGCCCCGTTTTATAATGATTTGTAAAATTGGAGATTTCCCCGCGGATCCAGACGTGTCGGAGCATGGCGTCTCTGTCCAGCACCATGCGGACATATTCATTGATCTGCGATACGGTAAAAACCGTCCTGCCCGCACCCTCTCCCGTCACCGCGTCTCACCCCGATTTCTGTGTTTTGTGTGTGGATTTCCTTTGATTATCAGCAACCGCGCGCCGATCTCGGCACGCAGAATTGCGAGTCTTTATCCGATCGCCTTTTATTTTGTCGTCGCAGAAGATTGAGTTTGTCCGATGACCGCGCGGCGGCACAGAAGTGCGATGCCCGCGGCGTTATCCGCCGAAAACACAGGGGCGGAAAAATACAGTTTGGTTTTTTCTCCCAGCCGCCCGGCGAGCCGTTTCTGAATCCGTCGGTTGCTCATCACGCCGCCGGCAAACAGAATCGGACGCCCCGGGTACGCCCCAAGCGCCGCCTCGCTCATGGCGGCGAGCGTTTCCGCGATAAAGTCCAGCGTATACGCCGATGTCAGCGCCGCGTCCTTTGTCCTTCGGTACAGTGCGCAGGCGAGGTTTTCCAGTCCCGACAGGTGGCAACTCATGCCGTCCACGCTGACGCGCGGCTTGGGGACCTTCCCCGTAAATTCCGCCGCGAGACGTTCCATCTCCCGCCCACAGGGGAACGGCAAGCCCATCGCCACACCCACGCGGTCAACTGCCTGCCCCGCGTGCAGGTCCAGCGACTGCCCGATCATACTGACCGAAAAGCCGATCTGCGCGGGGGAGACCGCCAGCACATCCGTCGTACCTCCCGAGACGTGAAAGGCGAGAAAATCCTGTACCATCAGCGCCGCCGTCCGCTCAGCGGCGTTTGGCAAATCGTCCACCCGTCCGTCGGCTCCCTGCCGGGCAATTTCCTGCCGGGCAGTTTCCTGCCGGGCAAGCTCTTGTGCGGCGGAATACAGCGCCGCCATGATATGCCCCTCCTGGTGGGAAAACGCCACCGCCGGCGCGTCGGTCACGGCGCGCATGGCAAGGGCAACCGCCTCCCCCGTCAGAAAACAGGGCATGTAGGAATCCTCGCGGCGGCGCGGTGTGGCGGAATATCCGATCCCGCGCACGGTCCACGGCGTTTCCCCCGCGGGGAACAGTGCCGCACGAAGTCCCTCGAGGATGGTTGGCATATGGCGGATATGGGCAAAGACTGCGTCGCTCTGACGAAGCCCGCGCTCCCCCGCCTTGACCGGCAGGAGCAACCGTTCGTTATGAAAGACCCACCCGTCCTCGCCCGCCAGAGCGACCGAGGTCGTATAATTGCTGGTATCGACGCCGATGTAGCAACCGCGCTCCGTCCGTTCGCTCACGCCCGCTCCTCCTCGGAGGGGGTCGGCGCGGCGGGGGTGTCGGCGTCTTTCTTCTCTTTTTTCGCCCCGGCGTTCTCCTCAATGTCATTTTTGACAGCGTTGAGCACGCCGTTGACAAAGGAACGCGCCCGGGGATCATCGAACTTTTTGGTCAGTTCGATCGCCTCGTTGATAGATACGCTGGCAGGAATATCGTCACAGTACAGCATCTCGTACACCGCAAGGCGCAACGCGGCGCGGCTGACCCGCGAAAGGCGCTCGGTCTTCCAGTTACCGGAATACTTACCAATCAGCCCGTCGATCTCCTCCCGCTTTTCCATCACGCCGTAATAGGCGCGCCGCACGTACTCGTTTTCCTCGAGGTCTCTGTCCTCCGTCGCCAGCGCGTAAATGTCCTCCGGCGGACGCTCCGGCTGAAATTCTGTCTCAAACAGCAAGGCAAACGCCGCCTCGCGTGCCTCTCTTCTCGTCATACCCTTTGCCATGATCGGGATCTCCTTTTTTCAACGATGTGTGCCGGTTGGCACAAATTGCCACAATACACCATGATAATGTATTATTATACCTTTTTTATCCCGAAAAGTCAAGTCGCGGGGCGCAATTCTTTCAAAAATTCGCGTTTTTCCCCGGGTCCCCCGGATCCCCCGGTCGCCCGGGCGTGCATAAACAAACAAGGCGGTGCATAAATTGGAAGCAAGTCCGCCGTGGCGGTGGCGGCGAGGAGGAATTTCACGGTATGCGTTCTCATTTCAGAGTCATTTCCGGCGCGCGCCGCCCCCCGTCCGGATGGACGCGCGGTCTGATCGTTTTTCTGCTGGTTGCGATCGCGGCTCCCTTTCTGATTCCCGCCTTCTCGGGACGTGCCGCCGCGACCGGAAATCCGTCTGGCAGCGACGACCCGGACGAAGCGCTCACATGGGTGGAATTTACGCCGACGGCTGCTGCCATGCGCGCGGCGATGGACATTGACATCGCATGGCACGGGGAAGCTGACGCGCCCGACTGCACCTGGATCGATCTGCTCGCGCTGTATTCTGCCCGGCACGGCGGAAATTACAAGGATTTCCGAACGGGGGCGCTGACGGAGTTGAAAGAAAAGATTGAGGGGGGCGCGTCGCTCTCCTCGCTGACGAAGAACGAAAAGCTCCTTGCCTACTATTCCCGTGCCTACCACGCCGCGCTCGACGGGATGGTCGGCGAGTACACCCGCGTGGTCGTCACGCTTGACGCCGACGGGAACGCTCACGAGGAGCGCGAATCCGCCTACGGTCTGCGCGTTTTCTCGCCCATCGGCGCCGGGTATTCCTACACCGATTACGACGATTTCGGCGCCTCCCGTTCCTACGGCTACAAACGCTCCCACCTGGGGCACGATTTGCTCGGGAGCGTCGGGACGCCCATCGTCGCGGTGGAGAGCGGGACCGTCGAGCACCTCGGGTGGAATCCGTACGGCGGATGGCGCATCGGCATCCGCTCGTTTGACGGAATGCGTTATTATTACTACGCCCATCTGCGCCGCGGGCATCCTTTCGTCACCGATCTGTACGAGGGGCGCGTCGTTCACGCCGGAGAGGTCATCGGCTACCTCGGCATGACGGGGTACAGCGCCAAGCCCGACACCAACGGCATCAACGTCCCGCACCTGCACCTCGGGCTGCAACTGATCTTCAAGCCCTCGCAGGTGGAGGGATGGAATCAGATCTGGCTGGACCTTTACCAGTTCATGCGCTTCTGGGGGCAGAACACCTCGCGCTCCTCTTATTGCGAGGCAAAGGGTGATCGCGTCGCGGCGGTTTATTATGAATACCCGGAGGAGCCGGATTGAAGCCGGCGGTCGTTCGCATCCATCCGCCACCAAAAAGGGCTGTCGCGCATGGCGCAGTCCTTTTTGCGATATGTCCGGTGCGGTCACGCAAGCCGGGGACGCATGAGGCAGAAGGCATGGAGGCGTGGGACGACGCGGGCATAGCAAAATGCCGGTCAGCGCAGGGGGCGGCAAAGATGCGCCGCGACTCCCTCCTCCGACAACGCGTCCCGGCACAGCGCCGCGCGGCGCGCGTCCGCAAAGAAGCCGACCACGGACGGGCCGCTCCCGCTCATGCGGCTGAAAACAGCACCTGCGGCGCGCATCCGTTCCATAAGGCGTGGGACGGCGGGGCGCTCTCCCATAACCACGCTCTCAAAGCTGTTAAATGAGCACGCGGCGATCTTCGCCGTGTTTTTTTCTGCCAGCGCCCGCACGAACGCGTCATACGAAGCGGAAATTTCGTCGGCGGACGCCGCTCGATTCCTCCTGTCCCACTGCCCGTATGCCCACGGGGTGGAAACGCCCTCCCCGTCGCGGGCAATCACCAGTGACAGGGCTTCCGAAAGCGACGGCGCCGGCTCGAGGATTTCGCCGATTCCGCGCGCGGTCATCGCACCCTCCCCGCACCGCAGGCAGAACGGAACGTCCGCCCCGATGCGCACGCCGATGGCACAGAGCGCCGCGGTATCAAAAGGTTGCCCGTGGAGGTCGTTCAGTCCCCGCAGCGTCGCAGCCGCGTCCGCGCTTCCGCCGCCGAGTCCCGCCGCCAGGGGAATTCTTTTTTGCAGGTGGACAGACAAGTCCCCCGCGTGCCCCCGTCCCGCCGCGCGACACGCCTCAAAAAACGCCCGCGCCGCACGGCAGATCAGATTTTCCTCCCCCGTGGGGACAGCCGGGTCATCGCACGTCAGACTTACCCGCGTCTCCGATTGCGCCGCCGTCTCTCCCGACACGGCAAGCGAAACGGTATCGCACAGGGTGACGCCCTGCATATAGGTGAGCAGTGTATGGTATCCGTCCCCGCGCCGCCCGGTAATGGCAAGGTAGGGATTGATCTTGGCGTAGGCGGGGAGAACGATTTCCCGTCTACGGTGGTTTTTGTCAACCGCCTCCGTCTCCGGTCTCGTCTTTGTTTCTGTCTCCATTCCGATGTCCTTTCCGCGCTCACACGATCGGCAGGGAGACCCTCTTGCCGCCCCACCGTGCACTCTGTCATGACAAAATCATACCACAGTTTTCCTGTTCTTTCAATAGGAGATTTTCTTAATGTTAAAAAATATTAAAAATAGGGCAACAGCCCTTGACGAAAACCTCAAATCATGCTACAATGAAAGACAGAGTTCCGGGAGTCTTATTCTCCGGTTTCCCGCCCGCTTCGCTTCCGCAGAGACGGCGCCAAAAATCGCCCGTCCGACAGCGTTTCGCGACTCCCATACCGGAGGACGGCGCCGATACCAAAGCCACCGCAATTCCACGAGAAAGGAAACTTTTGCCGACGCAAAAGCCAAGGTCAGAAAATGCAGACACCCCAACACGACAAAAAACTGAGCCGCAATATTGTATTTCCGTTATCAACCGTTGTTTTTGCCGGGTTGGTACTCTTTTTCTATATCATCAGCAACCTCCCCTCAATCTCCGCGTGGATCCGCAGTATCGTTTCGATCTTCGCGCCGCTCATCATCGGACTGTCGATCGCCTACCTGGTTTCTCCGCTCCTCCGTTTTCTGGAGCGCAAGCCGCTGCGCAAGGTCCGCTCGTGGTATCTGCGCCGCATGCTTGCCATCATTCTGACCTACCTGCTCATCATTCTGATCATCGCCGCGGTCGGACTGCTCATGGTTCCTCAGCTAATCGAAAGTATCCGCGACCTGATTACGCACTACGACGAATATATCGCGAATGCGGTTGGCTATATCAACGGTCTGATCAACCGCATCGCCGGGCGCTTTCCGACCGACGGAGCATACGTTGAAAAAGAGTATATCTCGCTTGAGAATATTCAGGAATTGCTCCAAAAGCTCATCAACACGGGCGACGACATGTTCGATGTCATCCTCAAGCGGATTCAGTCCTATGGAAGCAAGGTCGTCTCCGGCGTCACTACTCTGCTCGTTTCGCTGTTCATCTCGTTCTACGTTCTCGCCTCCAAAGAACGTCTCCTTGCACTGGTCAAGCGCATGCTCGCCGCGCTCTTCAGCGAGAAGCACTTCCGCTTCATCTGCGACACCGCCACCCTCGCCGACAGAACCTTCGGGAAATACTTCAGCGGCGTCATTCTTGACTCCATGATCGTCGGCATCGTCTCGCTGATTCTCTTCTCCATCTGTGGAATTCCTTACGCGGCAATCATTTCCATCATCATCGCCGCCACCAACGTCATCCCCTTCTTCGGACCGATCATCGGTGCGGTTCCGTCGGCGTTCATCGTTTTCATCGCGGATACCCCGAAAACGCTCCTGTTTGTCATCCTCATTTTCGTCATGCAGCAGCTCGACGGCAACATCCTCGCTCCGAAGATTCTCGGCATGAGCACCGGCGTCAGCTCGCTGTGCATCATCACCGCCATCACCATCATGGGCAACCTGTGGGGTGTGTTCGGAATGATCGTCGGCGTCCCGCTCTTTGCCGTGATCCTCGCGCTCTTGGAGCAGTTTGTCAACAAGCGCCTGGACGCCAAGGGAATTTCGAGCGATCTGAACGACTATTACCCGGAGGAACCGCCGGAAGCCGAGAAAAAGCAGTATGTTTCTCCGCGCTACTACGTGGAGGCAGTTCGCTATACGTTCGTCGGTAAGCGGAAGGGTCTTGCTAAACCTCAAAAAGAAGATTATCCGTTGAATCTGAACTTCAGCCGCAAGCTACGCCCCGGTGCGTCGGAGCGCAAGCCGCGTTTGGCATGGCAGTATTATTGGCAGTTGCTTTGTTATCTTGTGACAGGCGGTGCACGCCGCGGAAAGACAAAGCCGCGGAAAGAGGACTTTCTCCGTGTCCCTGCCGCGAAGCAGGCAGAAGCCTTTGACCCCGCGATGGAAGAGGGTGGATCTGTGACGGCGACGAGGTCGACTGACACAGCATCAACGGCGACGGATGTGGCATCCGCGTCCCCGACATCCGACGCTGACGCCAACTCGGAAAATACAACATCGGCGGCAGGAGATGTCTGCCCCACCACCACGGCGGAATGCCCGGCGGAATGCCCGGCAGAATGCCCGGCAGAATCCCCGACAAGTTGTCCGGCAGAACCCGCTGTACAGGTGGATCATGAGTAACCGTACCGGTGGTCACGCGCCGTCTCCTCACCCTGCCCCCGCTTCCGCCGCCCGGGACTTGCGAACCGAGCAAAAGAATCTGGCGGATATTCACACGCGACTCGCCCGTCTGCTGATGTGCGACGCCATCCATTCCGATGAGATGGCGGAGCTGTTCCTGGGGCAAGGCGGAGGCGCTGCTCCCAATCTTGCAGAGATCCTTCGCCGTGTGGAACAGGACACGATTCCACAGGAGTTCGCGGAGATCGCGGGAATAACGGGAATGGCGGGAACGGTCGGAGCGGCGGACGCCACAGGCAACACGGCGGGGACTTACGCGGGAGCCGGAGAGAAAGAGGACCCGCGCCTGTCCTATATGCTGGCGGGGCTTCGGCTGACCGAACAGCTCGGGCTGTCCGGCGCCATTGCATCGCGTTTTCCGGCAGAGCCGACTGCGCTCACGGAGGCGCTGTTCGGGCGCGCCGAGGCGATCTCTCCCACGGCAGGACAAAAAATTTCCTACCAGCGCAACATCTACACCGACGAGGCTTTTCTGCACTTTGCCCGCGCGTTGCCCGGCGAGGGACGCGCCCAATACGCGGAAAGTTTTTCCGATGTCTGTGAGCTGGTTTCCTCCGGGCAATGCGAGTTTTGCATCCTCCCGCTTGAGAGCGCACAGGAGGGCAAGCTCTTCCGTTTTTACAGTATGATCGAACGGTACGAACTGAAGATTACCATGGCGTGCGAGGTCACGGCTTCGGACAACCGTCACACGACGACCTTTGGACTTTGCCGACGCGACATTCTCCCGGAGGACTTGAATTTCTCCTCACGGCAACGCCGCTTTTCCATGATTTTGCGGGAGGACATGGTACATCTGCATGTGCACGAGGTTCTGTCCGCCGCCGACATGTGCGGGCTTCATCTATTGCGGGCGGACTGCCTGCCCCGCTCGGACGACGAAATCGTCATGGGCGCGGGGTATCCGTTCAACCTGACGTTTTCCTTCGACGGGGAGCATGCGGGGCGCGGCGCGCCATTTGACCTGCGCACATTCCTTGTCTACCTGTCGCTGTTTGTTCCCTCCTACCTCCCGCTCGGCATCTATCGCTCCCTCTGACGGCGGGACTTTTTACGAAAAATTCAAAATTTTACGGACAAAGAAAGGATATACTGAATCTATGGAACACATCTCTTACACCCCCCACGGGGTTTGCTCCCACAAAATCGACATCGACGTGGAGGATGGCATCATCCGCGGCGTACAGTTTACCGGCGGTTGCGCGGGCAACACCCAGGGCGTCGCCCGCCTGCTGGTCGGCATGACAGTCAAGGAAGCCATCACGCGTCTGGACGGCATCCGTTGCGGAATGAAATCCACGTCCTGCCCCGATCAGGTCGCCAAAGCGCTCCAGAATTACCTCAAACAGCATCCCGGTTGCGCCTGATTTTGCGATCAGCCCGACGGCAGAGCTCCAAACCCGGTTTTCACGGACGGTCTTTCTGTCGGACAAGGCATCACGGAATCTTACGACCGGACGCATTCTGAAAAATTTTTGGAAAGGACTTTTGAATGTATGGGTTATCTTGAAAATTATCAACGCTGGTTGCACAGCGAATCCCTCACATCGGAAGAGCGCAAAGAACTGGAGGACATCCGCGACAACGACGATGAAATCCGCCAGCGGTTTTCCTGCTATCTTTCCTTTGGCACCGCAGGTCTGCGCGGCACGATGAAAACCGGCATGAACGCCATGAACGTTCACACGGTTGCCTACGCGACCGCCGGGCTTGCCGCTCTGATTCTCAAAGAAGGGCGCGCGCACGACGGCGTTGCGATTGCCTACGACTGCCGCCACCATTCCGAAGAATTTGCCAGAACCGCCGCGCGGGTTCTCGCCGCCTCCGGCATCCGCGTCTATCTGTTTGACGCCCTGCGCCCCACGCCCGAGTTGTCCTTTGCGCTGAGGGAGCTTCATTGCGTCGCGGGAATCAACATCACCGCCTCCCACAACCCCAAGCAGTACAACGGCTACAAGGCGTACTGGGACGACGGCGCACAGCTCCCGCCCGAGCATGCGGACACCGTGTCCGCCGCCATGCAGTCTTTGGATATTTTCGACGATGTCAAGCTGGCGGACTACGACGAGGCGTTAGCCGACGGCAGAATCCGGTTGCTCGGTGCCGAGATGGATGAAAAATACCTCGCCGCCGTTCTTGCGCAAGCCGTCAACCCTGCGGCGCTGACCAAGGTGGCGGACGATCTTCGCATTGTCTACACGCCGCTTCACGGAACCGGACATCGGCTCGTTCCCGAAATCCTCCGTCGGCTCGGCGTGAAGAATCTTTACACCGTTCCCGAGCAGATGGTCATCGACGGCGCTTTCCCCACCGTTGCAAAGCCCAACCCGGAATACCCCGAGGTGTTCGCGCTCGGCATTGAGATTGCCAACCGCGTCGGAAGTGATCTGGTCATTGCGACCGATCCGGACGCCGACCGCGTCGGTGTGGTCACACGCACGTCGGATGGTTCTTTCACCACGATTACCGGAAACCAGATGGGCGCACTGCTCATTGACTATATCATCACCGCCTACGAGGAGACGGGGACCATGCCTCCCCTGCCCTACGCGGTCAAAACCATTGTTACCTCCGAAATGGCAGCGAAAATCTGCGCGGCGCACAACGTCCGGATGTACAACGTCCTCACCGGCTTCAAATTTATCGGCGAGGTCATCAAGAAGCACGAGGAGGATGGTCAGGGGTCGTTCCTCTTTGGCTTTGAGGAAAGCTACGGCTACCTCAAGGGCACCTATGCCCGCGACAAGGACGCGGTTGTGGCGTCCATGCTGATTGCGGAGATGACCGCGTTCTACAAGGCGCGCGGCATGACGCTGGGCGACGCACTGACCGCTCTGTTTGAGCGCTACGGCTTCTGCTACGAAAACAACGTGGAAATTTATATGGAGGGCTTGGACGGTGCGGCGAAGATGTCCGCGTTGATGGATCAGCTGCGTCGCGAGCCTCCGAAGAAGTTCGGGGAGGTCGCCGTGACGGAGCTACGCGACTACAAGACCGCCTGCATCACGAATCTGGTCACGGGCGAGACCTCGTCCACCCATCTTCCCAAGTCCAACGTCCTGTACTACAAGCTGGAGAACGGAGACGTCATCGTGGCGCGCCCGTCCGGAACGGAGCCGAAAATCAAGTTTTACTATCTCCTGCAAGGCGCCGATCTTGCCGACTGCAAGGCTAAGCAAGCCACCTATCAGGAAACGTTGGCACAGCTTGTGTAATTTTCAAGCGAATATCGAAGAGTGGCTGTTAAAAACCCGATATTTTTAACAGCCACTTAAAAAATGCCGGTCGGGATTCCGGTATTTTTGCACGATCCCGGTTGTCTTTGCCGGCTTTTAATTTTTCCGCCCTCTCCGGCGGCGTCCGAACCTCAAAGTCAATGTTGACGGGGTGCTGAAAAGACTCAGAAGAGTTTTTTCAGCACCCCGTTCATTATCATTCCGCCACGTCATGGCAGAACTTCAACGTGACTGTGGTAGTATTGCTCCTGAAAGCGGATGGCATCCTCAATTTCCCGCGCGGACAGGCGGACGCCCGGCGGCGCGGCGACCAGTTTGTCCTCCACGTCGTCCTCGCGGTAGACGATCGCGATGATCTGCCCGTCAAATGTGGTCAGCGGCGCGTTCGTACCGAGGATGTAGACGTCCAATTCTTCCCCGTCGCCGCCCAGCACGCCGGGAATGTACCCGTAGTTGATCGGATAAGTCAGCGTATAATTTTTCTTGTGATGAACATATCCGACGGGGCGGTCGATTTCGACCCGCACCGGTAGCCCGAGGAACGACCAGACCATTGCACGCCGCGACGAAAAAGCGAACAGTTCGGCTTTTCCCGCGTTGTACGCCTCCTCGCTCGCCGACGCCGCCCAAAGCGCACCTTTTTGTCGGTTGTGCTCCGCGGCATACTGCGGGAAAGCGCGCATGTACGCGGCAAAGTTCACCGCGTTTCGCCACGCCATTCCCCCTGCCTCAACCACACTGACGCTACACATCGGCGTACCCTCGTCCCTGCCCTGGTGCAGAAAGCGGGCGAAAATTCCCGGTTTGTCCGGTTGCGCCGCGAAGCCCTCGCGTTCAAGCACCCGCCGCACGCGCGGGAGGATGTCTCCGAAGCGAAGGGCGATGAAAATATCCAGAATAGGACGCGCCTGCAGCGTTTCCACTGCGGTCGCACCGACGTGTCGAATCTCCGCGATCATGTCCACCGTGTTCCCATCTGCCGCCCCCACGTCTTCCCCGCTCCCATCCGCCGCGCCGCCCAGTGCCGTCTCCAGCCGCGCGATCCACGCCTGCGCCTGCGCTTCCCACGTCGGGTCATGCGGCAAAAGCGGTACTTTCTGAGATTTCTGTTTCCACTCCATTTTTCATTCTCCCCAAGAGAACCGGCGGCAACGGAAATCCCCGCCACCGCCGGAACAGTTTCACTTTTTCAAAAATCCACGATCAGAACCGGAAGTAGATAAACGGATTATAGTCCGACCCGGTCAGGCAGAAGATGGAAAGCGCCAAAAATACGATGCTGAACGTACCGCCCAGAAGCGACACCGCCACCTCACCGCCATCCATCGCCAGAATCTTGCTCTTGAGCTTCGGCACCCACGGGATGCTGAATACGATTCCCAAAACCAGGATCAGGAGGCTATATCCCTCAAGCTGGGACACCGCACGGATCCAGCCCCAATCGGTAAAGCGGAACATGGAGCAGATATACTGCCACGCGACGCTCAACGTATCGGCGCGGAACAGAACCCAGCCGACGATGACGACGACCATGGTGTAAAAACGTCCAACCGCGCGCGGCAACCGATTCAACAGCTTCCGCAGTCCGATGCGCTCGATTACGAGGAAAAATCCGTGATACAAGCCCCACGCGAGGAAATTGAACGACGCGCCGTGCCAAAAGCCGGTGCAGGCAAAAACAATCAGCAGATTGAGGTACGTGCGGAGGTTGCCGCGGCGGTTTCCGCCGAGGGGAATGTACAGGTAGTCCTTGAACCAGGTAGATAGCGAGATATGCCAGCGCCGCCAGAAATCCTGTACGCTCGCGGAAATATACGGATAGTTGAAGTTTTCGCAGAAGTGGAAGCCGAGCATATCACCCATACCGATCGCCATGTCGGAGTATCCACTGAAGTCAAAGTAAATCTGAAGCGTATAGGCGATGGCGCCGAGCCATGCGGTCGCGGCGGAAATGCCCGTCGGGTCCAGCTCGAAAATCTGGTCGGCAAGCTGAGCCACGGTATTGGAAATGATAACTTTCTTGGCAAGTCCGACCGTGAAGCGCGTCACGCCGCGGAAAACGCTATCCACGTCATAGGTACGCGACGTCAACTCATTTGCCACGTCAATGTAGCGGACAATCGGTCCGGCGATAAGCTGGGGAAACAGCGAAATGTACAACGCCAGCTTGAGCACATTGCTCTGCGCCGGGACGTTTTTGCGATACACGTCGATGGTGTAGGACATGATCTGGAAGGTAAAGAACGAAATGCCGATCGGAAGCGCGATGGGGTCAAAGCGGTTATTGGTGACAAAGTTGAAATACTTGAAGAAAAACAACATTCCGAGGTTGAACACCACCGAAATCCAAACGACCGTCCGGCGGACGGCAAGCCGCTCATAGGCATCGAGAAACAAGCCGAAAATGTAGTTGACAAAAATCGAAATCAGCATGAGCAACACATTTCTCGGCTCTCCCCACGCGTAAAACAGGAGAGACGCGATGAGCAGGACGACATTCTTTGCCATGATGTACTTCTTGGGTATGGCATAATAGATCATGAGCGTCGCCGGAAGGAAGATAAAGAGAAACAGCGTAGAACTGAAAATCATATGCGTTGATTCCTTTCCCGGAAAAGCCCGGAGGCGGGCAGATTATGCGTTAGAGGTCCTGCGGAGGACGTGAGGACACGAAGAACGGACATCAATACTCGCCCTCGTGCGCCTTGAGGTACTCATAGAGCGAATCATAGACCACGTTGTGACCGATATTGGAGTCCTTCGCCGCCTTCGTCCAGTCGCCGCCGGTATAATGACCGCCGCGAATCTGCTGCTCCGTCGCCTCGAAGATGACGACGTCCTTATCCTTGAGCCAGTAGCTCCAGACCTCGGCTCCCTGTGTCCAGGGGCTCTTGTCGCCCCACGTGGAGCCGCCGTTCAAACCGTTGTAGTAGATGGAATCCACATTGGCGATGTTGCAGTTATTCAGATAATACCTGATGGAATGGGTAAACGAGCCGCCCTGCAAAAAGGCGTTGAGCTTCGGCTGATCCGTATTGCTGAGAACAATGTCGGGCGCGTAGTATTCGTCATCCAGAATTCCCTTGACGTCCAGCGTACCGTACAGAATGTTATACACGTCCTGCTCCGGGTTACCCTGATTGAACGGGGTCGAAGAGGTGAGAACCCCTTTGGTGTCTAACAGCCGGCAGTTCCGCCCCGAGGCTGTCTCGTACATGCGGAGGAGCTGTGCCGTGGATTCGAACGCCGCGAGCGCGTTCCAGTGGATTCCCGTTTTGGGGAACGTCACCAGCAGTCCGATCTCTTTATAATACTCCGAGCTGTCCAGGTAATTGATCGAGCTTGCCGCCAGCATTTTGCGGTAGCGATCGATTGGGCGGACGTACCCTGCCTTGGCGGTCTGCGTCTCGCGGTACCAATCCGGAATATACTCGCTGTACTGGCTCGCCTTACTGGAGGAGATGACATAAAGCATGGTAATTCCGCGCTTTTCCAGCTCCTTTTGGATATACTCCAGCTTCTCGATATTCTCCCACATTCCCTCGTCCGTCACGTCGGTGTACGGCTTGGAATATCCGAAGTATTCGTCCATGTACGCCTTCTCAAACAGGTACCCGGACTTACCGATATACACCCTATTACTGCCCTTGAAGCCACTCGGTTCAACGATCTGTTGCATCATCTGGCGCAGATTAATCCGCGCGTAAATGTTGTTCGGGTCGGTGTAGATCGTCATCGGATCCGTCGGTTTCGTCGGGTCGGTAGGCTTTGAGGGGTCTGTCGGATTTGTGGGGTCAGAGGGTTTTGACGGGTCGGACGGATTGGAGGGATCGGACGGCTTTGACGGGTCGTCCGGCGGCGTCGGATCCTTCGGTTTTTCCCACAGCTTTCCGCGCAACAGCTTCATCACGCCGATCGCCGGTTTGGAATTTTCAATGTCGAACTGCAACTGTCGATAGGACTTCACAAGGTTCGACCGCAACGGATAATGGGCGGAGAACCACGCCTCAAACGAGGACTGAAAGCTCCCGTCCAAGTAGGTATCGGCGCGCAGGGGCTTCAGTTTCGTCGCCGCCTCACTCTCCATCTCGGTACGGTCGGGACCGTCCAGCGCCATCAGCGCAAGGGGAAATATCAGCATCGCGCAAAATATGAGAATCACCGTCAGTCGAATCGCGTAGGTAACAGTGCTTGACTTCTTTTCCACGTTCACACCCCATTTCTTTCGGTATCGGATATGCCTCTCTATTACAGATATTACATTATATCATGGCAAAATGAAAAAAGCAAGAAAGTTTTGCACATTCTCCATTTCGGCAAAATTCAGCGCCCGAAATTTAGTGAATATTTCTACTTTCCTGCTTGTTTTTGTAGCGTTCTCATCTCCTGCGGCAACAAATGCAGGAGCAGGGTCTGCTTTGGATTTAGAATACGCGGAACCGGCGTACGATCGGCAAGTCCGCGGCTGACCAGGAGATGGTTATTTTCATACAACCCGTCCGTATAGCGGGGAAAAATTCCCTGCCCGGGAGCAAAAACCCCGCGCCCGGCGATGCGCCACTGCCCGCCGTGTGCGTGACCGCTGACGACGAGATCGGTTTCGTACCTACGCAGATACCGCGGGTAATATTCCGGATGATGGCAAAGCAACAGCCGAAACCCCGCCTCCCCGGCATAGCGCTCGAGGAATCCGGTACGAATCATACCGCCCGCCGCCGAGGACACCCCGCCGATCGCAAACTCGCCCCACCGAACCCATCGATCGTCGAGCAGGCACGCGCCTGTCGCTTCGATTTCCCGTATCAGCTCTGCTACCTGCGGTCCGGCGGTCGCCCGGACAGACTCCCCCGCCGCCCCGCGCGGGCGGCGGCAACCGGACACGCCGATCTCATGATTTCCAAGGGAATAAAATGTCGGGAACCGCTCCGCAAGCGCGCGCAACAGCGCCAGAGTTTTCCGTCGGCGCAGGGACTTTTGCACGGAGTGCGCCTCCAGCCAGTCCCCGGGGATCAGTATCAGCTCCGGGTGGAGGGACGTCCACGCCGACAGGTACAGCGGATGATATTGCTCATGCAAATCCGCCAGCACCAGCGCCCGCACCGGGTGCGTCAGGCGTTCGCTGTACACGGTAACATGCTCAATCTGCATCCGAAACCTCCCCCTCTCCGTCGGACGGCAGTGCGGGAAACCAACCAATCACCTCACCCTGGCGCACCGGCGTTTCCAGTCCCTGCACGGTGTTTTGCCAAAAGTCCTCCTCAAGGGTCACACGGCCCCGGCGAAACAGGACAATCACCGTCGAACCGCCGAACGCGAAATATCCCTTTTCCTGCCCCCGCGAAACGTTCTCCCGAACGGGATGGTTACAGATTCTGCCGACCATCATCGCGCCGACCTCCATGTAGACCACTTCCCCGGCGTGCGCGGTGTGCAGAAGCGTCCACTCGCGGGTATTTCTGTGGAACACGGGTGCGCGTTCCACGGCAATCGGCTGAACGGTATGGAAAATGCCGCGGATCTTCCGCGTTGCGGCGATCGTTCCGTCGTCAAAATAGGCATAGCGGTGATAATCGCGGACGCCGAGACGGAAAATCACACAGGTGCCGCCCTCAAAGGTTTTTGCCAGCTCCGCGTCCTCCAGCAACGTCCGGACGGTATAGCGGCTCTCCTTAATGCAAAAGGTTGCATCCGGCGTGATGGAATAGACGGACACAAGGCTGTCGCACGGCGCGCAGAAATCCTCCGCCGTCGCGGAAAAGGGACGCATCCCCTCCCTCACGCGGCGCGTGAAAAAATCGTTATAGCTCCGGTACTCCCGCTCCTCAAACTGCGACATGTCAATGCGATTCCGCCTGACAAACCCGGGAATCAGCCCGCGCGACAGGCGGGTATCCAGAAATTTTCCCGCGACTGCCGAGACGGGACGGCAGATCAGAGGGCGGAACAAAATCCTCCCGACCGTCGTCCGATAAAAAAAGCGGAGGGGGCGCGCGGCGCGATATGCACTGCCCTCCCGTTTGGTTTCAGCAGATTCACACGCCATGGCGAGTCCCTCCGTATCTGAGTATATTCCGAGCGCGCGTTTGCGGCTTCCCGCGAGTGCTCACGCCGCAGAGTGGAATGCCGACCACACGAAGAAGGCGGTCAGGAGCGCACCGAGCACGATCAGAAAAGTGATTTTAAATTTCCCCGGTTTGGAAATGGAAAACGGGGTTATGTAAGCAACGCCGATGGCGAGCAGGACGACACCGAAGAACGGCGCGAACCATCGCTCCGGCAGAAAGCCGCGCAGGGTATACGCCAGCGGCACAAACACCGCGGAAAACGTAATCGGCAGTCCGAGATACGCGCGGCGCACCTCATCGGTCTCCTGTTCCCGCACGATTTCCGTCACGTTGTAGTACGCCAGGCGAATCAGCCCGCACAGGACAAACAGAATCAGAATAGGAATGTAGTACCACTGTCGGAGTCCCACAGAAAAGGCGATGACCGTCGGCAGGACGCCGAAGCAGACCAGGTCGCACAGCGAGTCGATCTGGATGCCGAAATTCTTTTCCTCCCGGGTACGCTCGCGGGTACGCGCGACCTTTCCGTCGAACATATCGCACAGCCCGGCGACCATCAGACAGATGAGCCCGACGATGGGGTGATTCTGAAGCGTCGCAAAAATTCCGATCAGCGCGGACGTTAGTCCCGCGTACGTCAGAATCACCGTGTAATTATAAAAACCGATCATATCATGTCCTCTTTTCTTTCTGCCTCCACTCCCCTACCGGCAGCAGAGTCGAAGCCGACGGTCGACGGTGGGAATACCGCGCGGCACATGAGTTGGAAACGGGCATACCGCGCGTCACAGATCGTGCGGCGACTTTTTATACGTGATGCGCAAGTGATGCACCACCGTCACCACAGCGCAAAAGATTACATTCAGATAGAAACTGATCCCTCGCGTCAGGAGCAGTGCCGCGACTCTCTCGTCCTCCTCCGGGAAAACCATCTTATAGAGAATCAGAAGCATCGCCTCGGACGCGCCCATGGCGCCCGGCAACGGGATGGAGTAGACCGCGATGCTCGTCACCGCCTGAATAGCAAACAGGGGGAGCAGTGTCGCGAGGTCCGTCCCGCCAAGAGCGAGGTAAGCGACGAACGCCACGGCGTAGTAGGAGGCACGCTGGGCGAGGTTCAGGAGAAACGCCCACAGCATGACCAGCGGGTGCCCCCGGAGAATCCGCGCCGCCTGTTTATACTCATAAAACGTATCCGTCAGTTTTGCCTCCAGAGCCTCCGCGTGGCGGACGAGGTGCAACTTTGAGAGCAGGCGGATGACCTTGCGTGCCATGCGCTCCACGAGAGACTCGCGGAAAATTCCGAGCAGGCACAGGGTAATCAGCCCGATACTGCAAAAGATGCCGATTCCGAGGCAGATGCGGAAAAACAGGTGATCTTCCCGCAGAATAAACGGGCACAAAATCAGAGAAATCACGACAAGGACGACCATGGCAAGCGTATACATCACGCTGTTCAGGAGCACCATGACACTGCTTTTGGTGTACGGGATGTCGTCCTTTGACATATAAACCATCATCAGTGGTGCCCCGCCCGTCGCCGAAGGAGTCACCGCACAAAAGTAAATGTCGATCGCCGCATAGACAAATCCGCGCGGCACGGAGTAATTGACGCCGATGGTGCGGCAGATCAGCCGCATACTTTCGCCCTCACAGGCGATATATAGGAAGATCAGCAGGCACCCAAGGAACAGCCACTCGTACTTCGCCTGCATCAGAACGGAAAAGACGTCCTGAATTTCAAAGCTACGCAAGAGCACGACGAGCGTCACCGCGATCATGGCAAACAGGAGGAGGTAGCTAAATATTTTCTTTTTTTTCGACATGTGTCTCTGTCTCCCCTCCCTTCCCCATGACATATTCATTTTATTATACTAAAGAAAATGCCTTTTGTCAATAGTTTTTCACACAACCGTCACACGGACGTGCTATGTGTATTTTTTATCATCCCCCGCCGATTATGCGCCGCAAGAAAAACTCCGCAAATTTCCGAAAGATTGAGGGGGTGTTGAAAAATTCAAAATGAATTTTTCAACACCCCCTCGACGACGTTGGTCTCGGCGGCTGGGCGCCGCCGTTTTGCCGTTCAAAAGGTGGGAAAGTCAAGAATACGAGGGCAAAAACGACCAAGATCGCGCAAAAATGCCGGAATCCCGACCGGCATTTTTGCGGGGATGTTAAAAGTTTTTTAACATCCCCCTGATTCTGCAGTTTTCATCCCGGGCAGGAACTCTGCGACATCCCGTTTTCTTCGACGGCAGTCCGGGTCTACCTGCGAAGTCAATTTTCCTGCTCGCCGCCCTCGTGCGTCCCGCGCTTGTTGCGGAGCATCTCATGCTTGATGTCCCAGAGCTTCTGCGAGAGGTCAACGTAATAGTTATGCGGGTTGCTGAAGCGTCGGACCTCCTCCCACATGCTGTTGATTTCCTCCTCACAATGCTTCCGGATCTGCGCGAGCGTCGGCAACTCGTAGACCTGCTCGCCGTCGCGGAAGATCGGAACCAGCAGGGGCTTTGCCACAAAGTCTGTCAGCACCTTGCGTTTCCACGTGTAGTCGGGGGCAAACAGCTCGTACGGCTGACTATCGTCTACCGTTTCATCGTGCAGGCAGATCAGGTCTGCCTCCGCCTTGCCGGTCGATCTTCCGTAGAAACGGTAGACCTTTTTGAAGTGCGGCGTCGTGATCTTCCCGACGTTTTCGCTGATCTTGATCTTGGGGATGATGGTTCCCTTTTTGTCCTCCACGGCGCACAGTTTATACACGCCGCCGAACACCGGATCACTCTTGGAGGTAATCAGCCGCTCGCCTACGCCGAAGCCATCGATCTCCGCGCCCTGTCGGATCAGTTCGCGGATAATATATTCATCCAGCGAGTTGGAAATGATGATTTTACACTCCGTCAGTCCCGCCTCGTTGAGCATTTTTCTCGCTTTCTGCGTCAGATAGGTGATGTCGCCGGAATCAATGCGGATGCCACAGTGGTGGATACCGCGCGGCAGGAGCACCTCCTTGAAGGCGCGGATGGCGTTGGGGATGCCGGACTCCAGGACGTTGTAGGTATCGACCAGCAGTACTGCATTATTCGGATAGATTTCGCAATACGTCCGGAACGCCGTGTACTCGTCGTCAAACATCTGCACCCACGAGTGCGCCATGGTTCCCGTGGCGGGCACGCCGTAAAGCTCGTCCGTGATGGTGCATGCTGTTGCGGCGCAACCGCCGATATACGCGGCGCGCGCACCGAGGATGGCGGCATCCGCGCCCTGTGCACGACGCGAGCCGAATTCGCTGATGGCGCGCCCCTTGGCGGCGCGGGCAAGGCGGCTTGCCTTGGTAGCGATCAGCGACTGGTGGTTGAGCATCATCAGAACATACGTTTCGATGAACTGTGCTTCCACCGCGCGCGCGCGGACGGTCATGAGCGGCTCGCCCGGGAAAACGACCGTTCCCTCGGGAATTGCCCAGACGTCTCCGGTAAAGCAAAAGCCCTTCAGATAGGTCAGAAACTCCTCCGAGAAGCAACCCTTGGAGCGCAGATATTCAATATCCTGCTCGTCAAAGTGCAGCTCGCGGATATAAGAGACCACCTGCTCCAGTCCCGCGACGATGGCATAGCCGCCGCCGTCCGGGTTCTGGCGATAAAACACATCGAAATATACGATCTTATCCGCCAGACCGCAGGAGAAATATCCGTTTCCCATGGTCAGCTCGTAAAAATCGCACAGCATCGTTAAATTCCGTGAAATGTCCTTCATTCTGATTACAACCTTCCCGCGTCCGACGCCGGTTTTTTCCGACGCGCGCTCTTCACTGTGTCGGGCAAAGCAACCGCCCGCAAAATTATTTTTATTTTACCACATTTTCGCCGCATATGCAAGGGGAATCCCGAAATTCTTACGAAAACGGGATTCCCCTCTGGATTATTTCTGATAGTAGATGGTAAACCGGTGGATGCCTCCGCCCATTCCCTTGGTCACGTCGCTGTTGGCAAGGCGAACGTACAGCGCATCCGCGTCCTTGGCGTACTTCTCGGAGAGGAGCCCCACCATGACCATGTTCGGGAAAGAGGAAGAATATGTGATCCGGTAGCCGTTCACTTCCTCGAAGTTCTGAACAGTCATCCAGTTTTCCCCGTCCGTCGAGACCTGCAACAGATAATTCTGGCTGATCTGCATGGCGACGACGGCATTCTTATAGGTTTTCAGGTCGAACCGATAGATGATCTCGCGGTTCGTGTCGCAATACTTGATCTGAGCGCCCGACTGCGCCGTGGAGCGGACGACGAACGCGGCGTCGTCATTCTCGTGCGCCTGATTGGTCAGAACGGTCAGCGTCTCGTAGTCTGCATACGGAGCCGGGTCAAAGACCGTCGGGATATAGCTGTCGTCGTCCTCGGGAGGAAGCTGCTCGCGCGTTGCTTCATCCCCGCGGTAGTAGACGGTAAAGCCGTAAATGGCGGTTCCAAAGCCGGTTGTGGTGTCGGCATTGGCAAGGCGGATATACAGCGACTCCGCGCCCTTGGCGTAGATGTCCGCCGGGATGCCGACGCACGTCCGGTTGGAGGCGTTCCGGATGCGCTCACCGTTCCGGGCGGCGTAATCCTGCACGACCAGCCAGTTCTGACCGTCGGTGGAAACCTCGATCAGGTAATTCTGCGCAACCTCCAGCGAGATGGCGGCGTGCGGAAATGCGCCGAGATCAAACCAATAGATGAGCTGTGTCGCCTTGTCGCAATACTTGTTTCGCTCGCTGACCAGGGCGCTCGAGCCCTTCTGACGGAAGGCGATATCATTGTCCAGGTGGGCGAGGTTGGTCACGACATGAAGTCGGTCAAGGTCGGCGTATTCGGTGTCATAGTCTACGTCGATCGGTGCATAACCGGGCTGTTCCGGCTCCTCCGGCTCGACCGGCGTCTCGGGTTCCACGACCGGCTCGCCGTGCGTATAGTAGAGGGTGAAGTCGGAGACGCGTCCGCCAAAGCCCTGGGTAATATCCGAGTTGGAGAGGCGGACGTACATGGTCTGCGCGCCCTTCGCGTACTTTTCCGCGGAGACGGCGACGCACGCCGTATTGGTGGAGCCGTTGATCCGCGAACCGTTCGCAATTTCATAATTCTGCACGGTCGTCCAGTTCTTGCCGTCCGTCGAAACCTCCAGGAGGTAATTCTGCGACAGGTTGAACGCCACCACGGCGTGCGGGTACTTTTCAAGATCAAACTTCCAGACGATGCGCGTTCTCTTATCGCAGTACTTGCAGCTTGCGGTTGCTGCCGCGTTGCTCATTTCGGCGACCAGGAACTCGGCATCCGCCTGCGCGTGCGCGGAATCGGTCGGGACGAAAAGCGACTGATAATCGCGGTAGATCGACGAATCGAAGTGCGTCGGCGCGTAATTCTTCGGATCGACATTCGGGTTCTTTCCCTCATAATATATTGTGAACTGCCGCAGTCCCGCGCCCCAGCCCTTCGTTGTGTCGGAATTGCGCACGCGGATGTAGAGCTTCTCTGCGCCCGGCGCATATTTTTCCGCGGAGACGCCGAGGACAGCCACGTTGGTCGCCGCCGAAACGCGGACGCCGTTGACTTTTTCGAAGTTGTAGATGGTCGTCCAGTTCTTACCGTCTGCGGAGACGTCCACGACGTAGTTGTTGCAAATGGTCAGCGCGACCACCGCGTTCTTATAGGTGGCAAGATCGAAAGCGTAGATCAGCTCGCGGTCGTTGTCGCAGAATTTGGAGTTTTCGTTGCTCAGCGCGGTGTCCCGGAGGATAAACGCCGCGTCGTCCAGGCTGTACTGATCGACCGGGATAGTCAGGCGGGCAGCGTTCGGAAGGCGCGAAGCCCAATCCACGTTCAGCTCCTCGTAATGGCTGATCTCATCATTCACGCTCAACGCGCGGTCGTCCATCTTTTTGTCGCCCCACGTCACCGTGATGATCGAACCGGTGATATTTCCCGAAGCGTACACGAGCAATGCATCGGTCTCGTTGTCCCAGCTCCAGTCAAATTCCTGCGACTTCCCACGGGCGTTGGTGACGGTCACGGACTGCGGGTAAACACCGTCCCGGCAAAGAATCCGCACGGGAAGATTGGTGCCGATCGGACCCTTGACGGTCAGAAGCGTCTTATCCGCCGATTCCGCGAGTGTGCTCGCGTCCAGCTCGCCGCCGACGTACGCGACGCGCGGAACGGACAGATCAAGGTCGGTCACGTCGTATAGAAGCGCGCTCTCCCCTGCCGCCAGCGCATAGCCGTGGTGGACGGTCAGCTCTTCATCGAACAGATTCAGGAACGTTCCGCCCAGCGCGCTCTTCTCAAAGGCGTGCGCCGCAACGACATTGCCACGCTTCGCCCATGTCAGCGTTGCGGATTCATACGGGGTGTCGGTATGATCGCAGGCGTAGGAGACCAGCGCCCGCATTGCGTCCGTTCCGGTCACCTCGGCAAAATGCGCCGACGGGATGCCCACGGCAATCAGGCATCCCTCACCCGCCGCCTGGTCGATTCCGACCACATTTTTGCCCAGACGCATGAGAGAGGAAACGTCGCCGCCCTCAAACGCGAGGACGCGCGAATTATAGGTCGTCTTATAGGTCAGCTGTGCGGCCAGCGCCCCGGCAACCAGACGGTCGGACGATGTGATCGACGCCTGTCCGACGTGAATGTCCAGCTCCAGCATATCAAGCAGCGCCTGAAGCGGCGAGCCGCCGGACGCCCACCACTCGTTCTGCAAGTTTTCAAAGGAATCGCTGCCGCCGACATACACGGCAACGCCGCCCTTTTTAATCCAGTCGGCAATCGCGCGGCAGACATCCTCGGACAGCGGCTTCTGGCAATCCCACGAAATCAGAAGGATCCTGACGTCCGCCAGGTCATCCGCGGTGTGAACCATTTCCATCGCCTTGATCTTGAGCGGGATTCCGTCGCTGATCAGCGGCAACGTCACGCCGCTGATTGCGTTCTTGGAGGACAGCGACCAGCCCTTTGCCGAGCCTTGGTCGTTCCACGAGAAGGAATCCGACAAAAGGTAGGCAATACCGGGCGTTCCCGCACTGAGCGTGACCTTCTTCCCGGCGACCTCGCGGAGCGCGCTGTTGATCGCAAGCTGAATTGTCCGGTAACTGCTGGACGCCGATTCAAACGCGCGGTGCGGCCACACAACCGCCTCAAAGCGGTTGATCTCGGGCTGCATCAGCTCGGCGACCACGTTGTGGAAATACTGCGGGCGGTAGTCCTGCTCCCTCCTGCCCGCGCCAACCGTCACGCCATCTCCCATCGGGTCGGTCAGCGTGTACAGCGGCAGGTCCCCCGCCACGTCCACATACGACGCGTATCCGATGAACGACGCCATGTATTCATTGACAAAGGACTCACCGTTCTGCAACAGCTTGACCGACGAGGTATCCGTCCACGTCTGCCCGATCAGTCCGTCAAGTGCGCCGGACGCCATGTAGGTATTGATTCCCGCCGTCACCGCAATCGCGGTATAGCTGGGCGTGGAGTGGCAGGCAAGGTAGACCTTGATGTCCGGGTTGACCTCATGGATGCGGTTCGCCATCTCGGTCAGGAAGCGGTCCATCATATGTACACGCAGGCGCGCGCACTTGAACATCGCGTCCGTCGAGGAGATCGGGTCCTCCCACGCGGTACCGTAGTAGGTTTTCCACTCCGCCTTGAACGCATCCGAATAAAAATACGGAAGAAGCAGGTCGGGTTCCTCAAAAACCACGGCGTCCAGCTGGAGCTTTTCCAGCGCGTAGGAGATGAACTCCCAGCGATACTCCACCCAGGTATCGGTCGTCTCCACAAAGTACAGTCCGTTCTCACCGCCGGAATGGTTGGCAAGCTCGCCCTGCCGGTTGACAAGGATTTCACCGCGGTGCGCCGACCAGTATTCCATCTTGGCGCGGTTGATACTGCACATCATGGAGAGGCTGTACTTGCTGCGCTGGGAACGCCACGAGGGGAACAGCTCGTCCACCGCCTCCTTGGAATCGGCGTACACCATTGCGCCGTCAATATTCAGACGGGATTCGTCCGAATACTTCTTGGAGGTCTGCATCACGGTTTTCGCGCCGTCCACCCGATAGGCGTCATACTCCGTGATATAGCGGTTGATGCTCTCGGTGAATCCCTCCGGCAAGTCGCCGTCCGCGTGCAAAGCCGAACCATTCACAATTCTGTACCCTCTTTCACTGAGTTTGTCCGTCAGATTCTGAATCGGATCGTCCGGGTTATCCGGGTTATCCGGATTGTTTGGGTCGTCCGGATTGTCCGGATGATCCGGATTATTCGGGGTCTGAGGCTTGCACGCCACAAGTCCGACCAGAAGCGCCAGACACACTATGCAAATCATGAAGCGAAGTGCCCGTTTTTTCATGTGTTTTTCTCGCTCTCCTTGCTTTTTGAAAAAAATTTCATTTTATTATATCATATTTAACAAGTAAATGTCAAGCACATTGTTCAAAATTATCAAAAAAGGCGGTGGATATCCGCCCACCGCCCAAGAAGTGTTCAAAGCAAAATACAAATCAGACCGTTGCTTCCCTCATTGACAATCCGCTCCAGCGTTTCAGACAGCCGCGCGCGGGACTCCGGCGGCATGTGGTCGAGCTTGGAATGAAGCCCGTCGTTCACCAGGTCATACAGCGTCCTTCCGAACAGGTTGGATTGCCAGATGGATTTCGGGTCCTGCTCAAATTCCTTCAGCATATATTTGACCAGATCCTCCGACTGTTGTTCTGTGCCGACGATGGGGTTGATTTCAGTCTCGATGTTGGCGCGGATCATGTGGATGGACTGCGCTGACGCCCGCAGATGAACTCCGTAGCCACCCGGCTGTTTCACAATCTCCGGTTCCTCCAGCCGCAAGTCCTCGACCTCCGGCATCACGATTCCGTATCCGTTTTCATTGGCGGCACGCAGAGCGTCCGCAACCTTGTCGTACTGCGCTTTCATTTCGGAAAGTGAGGACAACAGGCGGATCAGCTCCTCTTCCCCGTGCACCTCAAAGCCCGTCATCTCGCCGATCACGTCGTAATACAGCCCGTCGTCCAGCGCCACGCGAATGTCGGCGCACCCATTCCCGAGATTGATCTGCCCGATTTCCGTGCGGGCGACGTACTCATTCTGCTCCAGCTCCTCAAACGCCTCCGGAACGTCCCCGACCTTGCCGATCTTCGCCGCGCATTTGCGGATGGCGCCGTCCAGCGACTGTCGGATGCGGTGCGTCGGGTCGAGCGCCGTCGTCCACGCGGGCAGTTGCAGGGTGATCTCGTGGACCGGAAATTCGTGGAGCACCATCTCCAGAATATGCCGGATGTCCTCGCCGTTCAGGTTCAGGCAGTTGACCAGCGCCACCGGGACGCCGTATTTCGACTCCAGCTCGTACGCCAGCGCGATGGCGCTTTGCGCCGCGGGGTCCGCTGTGTTGAGGATCACGGCAAAGGGCTTACCGAGCGCTTTCAGCTCGCTGACGATGCGCTCCTCCGCCTCCACGTACGCCGCGCGCGGAATCTCGCCAATGCTTCCGTCCGTCGTCACGAGCATCCCGATGGTCGCATGGTCGTGAATGACCTTGCGTGTCCCCAGCTCCGCCGCCTGCACAAAGGGCATCGGCTCCTCCTGCCACGGCGTCCGGACCATGCGCGGCTGACCGTCCTCCACGGTCCCGAGGACATCGGGAACGAGGTACCCGACGCAATCCACCATGCGTACCCGTGCCGTCACGCCGTCGGACAGCTCCACGGCGACCGCCTCGTCCGGGATGAATTTCGGTTCCGTCGTCATGACAGTTTTGCCGCCCGCCGACTGCGGAAGCTCATCTTTTGCGCGCTCCCTCGCGTAGCTGTCCCGGATGCCGGGCAGCACCAGCGCCTCCATAAAGCGTTTGATAAAGGTGGATTTTCCCGTGCGGACCGGTCCGACGACCCCGATATAAATCTCCCCGCCTGTCCGCGCCGCAATGTCCCGATAGATCGCTTGTTCCGCCATCTTCATTTTCCTCCGATACAGAAGATTTCACTGAATGTTTCAATCTATCCTATGACGGCGCGTCCGCGGATATGCCGCCGGAGAGAAAATTTTTCGGAAAGTAAAAAGGGGGTGTTAAAAAATTCAAATGAATTTTTTAACACCCCCGACGACGTTGGTCTCGGCGGCACAGCGCCGCCGTTTTGCCCTCCAAAAGGCGGAAAAGTCAAGGATACGAGGGCAAAAACGACCAAGATCGCGCAAAAATGCCGGAATCCCGACCGGCATTTTGCCGCCGCCCCCCTCGTGCGTGGATTTTCAAGCTCCCCGCGACAAAACACAGCTCTTGCAATCCCGGCGGCTCCCGTCAGGCGTTTTGCTGGGGCGACGATTTTGAAAGGGCGGTCGCACATTTATGCGACCGCCCGGAGTTGCTATTCACTTGCGAGGATCACTCGGTGAGCTTAGCGTAGCCTTCCATGATCTTCTTCATATTTTCTTCGAACACGCTGCTCCTGCCCTCGTACAACGGTGCGAAACTGGTCGAGCTCTTTCTTCCGAGACTGTCGCCGAACAGCGAGTAAGGATAGCCCAGAGACACCATGTGCGTGAATCCGAACTCGTACGTTACGGCGTCGCGAACACGGTCGATCATTTCCTTGGAATCATCGTCCTTGGTGGAACGACCCTTGAGAACGACATCGTAGTAGGTGGGAACCAGAGAGTACTTACCCTCGGCGCCAAGCGCTTCCAGAACGGCGCCCGTGAAGCCGGGAACCTCGGTCGTGGAGGGGACAGCAACCATCTGTGAACCGTCCGAGACGAACGTGTGGTAATCCTCTTGATCCTCATCATACTTCGCCATGGGCAGGATACCATACTCCGTCTCCATATCGCGCATCTCGTTTGCACGCCAAAGAGTAGTATTGAGGAACAGACCTCTGTCCTCCTTGAACATCGGGAGAATCAGCTCGACCGAACCGTCCATACCGGGGCGGCTGTCGATGAACGCGTAGGTACCGCCGTACAGATAGTTGTAAATGTCGGCGTAAATGTCCTCGGTACGCTTGGACTGCATGGTCATCTTATAGCTGCCGTCGTCCTGACGCGTCGTGACAGGAATATCGAAATTCGTCACCCAGCTGCGCAGGCAGTGGCAGTTGAGCAGGAGACCGTAAGTATCGTTTTCATCCCACTTATCGTCGCCGTTATCCACGGACACAAGAGAGGCACACTCCATCATATTCTCCAGCGTCCAGTCACCGTCACGAACCATTTGGTACAGATATGTCAGACCATGGTTCTCTGCCAAGGTCTTGCTGAAGAAGAGTGCGTACATGCTCTGCCACATGGACAGCGCGATATCACCGGTAATCATGTAGAGTCCGTCGTAAACGATGTTGCAGTCCACCAGACCCTGTGCCCACCACTCGTTTCTGACATCCATGTTCTCCAGCGTCAGAAGGTTGTAGAACAGGCCCTCAACCGCCATGGGAGCGGCAAGACAGCCATACACGGACAGGGCGTCGAACTGATAGTCGGACACCGAGACACTGTTGCGGACATAGGTCGCATAGTTCGCCTGCTGAGACCATCCGCCATTCGTGGAAACGTAGTCAATGGTGCAGCCGAGGTACTCTTCGACACGCGTATTACGGTTGTAGATCGCCACGTCGATGGTCTCGATGGCGTCCTCTTCCTTGATGATCTGCGCACTTTCCGCTCCGGTTTCGAGCAACCAGGTAAAGGTGTCGCCCCAATCCTTCTTGGGCAGTGTGAGCAGATAATCCACATCCGTCGGATCATCGGGATCGTCCGGGTTGTCCGGATTGTCCGGGTTATCCGGTTTGTTCGGATTGTTCGGGTCGTCCGGCTTCTTGCAGGCAACAAAGCACGATACCAGCATCAATGCCGCCAGCGCAAGCAAGGCAATTCGCAACCAAATGCTTTTTTTCATATGTTCCTCCTTTGTTTATCAGTATGCGGGTGTTTCCTCGGCGCGGTGCGCCGTGGGAAACGGGCATATTTCCCATACTGGTTATTACCATTATAAGGCTGTTTGTTCAGTTTGTCAACAAGATATTGGGACTTCCCGAGATTTCGGAACAATATCCAATCATTGGCATGGTGAATTGTGAAAATCCCACAACAATCCGTCCCCGCTTTCCCCATCAAAAAAAGGCGCCCGCGGCGCCTTGTAAATCGAAGTTTGCAAAATCAGGGCTGTGAAAAGAAGTGTGCAATTTCTGCGTGCGAAGCACCAAGGGAGCCTTGCACCATGGTGTCCTTGCCCCCACCCTTACCGCGGCAGGCGCTATGGAACCGCACGGCAAATTCCCGAAGCGGGACATGACGGCTTGCCATGGCGTAGCGCCACTGTCCGTCCGTGCCACTGAACACCGCGCAGATACCGGGACACCGCGCCGCGCCCTCGTCCGAAAGGCGGCGGAGCCACGCGTCCTCCAGGTCCTCCGTGAAAATCAGGAGATTTCCCTGCGCGTCCGGCTCAGCCCCGATCAGCAGGCGCTCTGCCGCGTCGCGTCTGAGCGCGGCATACTTTTCGCGCGTCGCCGAAAGGCTCTCCTCCAGCTTTTCCACCGCGCCGCTCACACCCTCATGACGGACGCTGAAGTGCACGGCAAGCGCATCCACCGTGCGGTATTTTTCCCGATAATCCGCCAGCGCCCGTGCACCGCACGCCAGGAAGATACGCGTGCCGCCCTTGTAGCGGATGCCGCTGAGAATCTTAATCAGTCCGACCTGCCCCGTCCTCGCGACGTGCGGGGCACAGCAGGCGCACGCGTCCACGCCCTCGACGGTCACGATGCGCACGCCCTCGGTCAGCGCCAGCTTACTGCGGTAGGACAGGTGGGCGAGCGTTGCGGCGTCGGGGTATTCCGCGCGGACGGCAACGTCGCGCCAGACGACCCGGTTCGCCTCATCCTCCAGTGCATCAAGCTGATTGCGGGTCAATTCCACGTCAAAGTCGGCGGTCACTTCCCCGTCGCCCAAATGAAATCCTACATTATTACAACTCCACATGCGGTGAGCGAGTCCGGAGACGATATGCTCCCCCGTATGATGCTGCATTCTGGACAGGCGCACCCCGGCATCCAATTCCCCGTGAACGGCTGTGTCGGCGGGAAACGGAGCTTCGAGAAGATGCAGGATACGGTCGCCGATCTGCCGGACGTCCAGCACGCGGGCGCCGTTCAGAGTTCCGACATCTGCGTGCTGCCCGCCGCCCTCCGGGAAGAACGCGGTACGGTCCAACTCGACTGCAAACCCCTGCGGGCACGGCTCACACGCGAGGACGCGCGCGTCAAATAGGTAGCACATTCCGTCGCTCTCGTAGATTTTTTCGGTGCGGCAAGCGCTTCTTGCGTTCATGAGGCTTCCTCCCCCGCAATCTGAATCGTCACTCCGCCGCGCAGTTTTTCGTACGCCACCCCCTCCAGGTAGGACTGAATCATGTCCATCCGATAGTTCGCGTCCACCGTCTGCCGGAATTCCTCCTCGGTCAGCTCGTAGCCGAGCGCCGCCTGTTGCGCGCGGGCGGTCTCGTAATTCTCCGCGACGTAATCCGAAAGGAGGGTTTCATAGGTCGCCTCGTCGCAAGAAAGCCCCTGCTCTGCGCAGACCGCCCGGAGCACAAGCTGCTCCTTGACGCGGGACAGGCAATTGGCAAACAGCTGTTCCTTTGACGTGCCGAGCGCCGTGAGAAACGCGTCATATTCCAAGCCGTAAAGCGAAGCGTACCCGGAATACATCGCGTAATACTGCGCGTATTGCCGCATCACAGCGTCGGTGGGGTAGGCTTTGACTGCGGCGTTTTCCGCGATTCTCGTCCAGAACGCTGTCCGGAGCGCGTTTTCGTACGTCTCCTTCTCCAGCTCGCCACGCAGCTTTTCCCGGTAGGCGTCCGCCGTTGTACATTCGCCGTCCGTCAGCTCCGACGCGAAGTCATCCGTCAGCTCCGGGTGTCCGACGATATAGGAGACCGTCACGGTGAACACCGCCTCTTTTCCTCTGAGCGCGCTGACGTGGTAGGTCTCGGGGAACGTTGCCGGCACCTGTGCCTCGACGCCCGGGGTCAGTCCTACCATGCCCCGGGTGAAGCCGGGGATAAAGCCCGTTTCCGTCTCTTCGTCCAGCGTCATGGTCTGGTTCTCGGCGCTTCCGCCCGAAAACGCCACACCGTCGATTCTGCCGACATACGACAGCACGATGGTATCGCCCCAAAGAACGGCACGGTCGGTGATCCTGGCGCCCGGGTGCTTTGCCCGGAGTTGCGCCTCGACCGCCTGTTCCACCTGCGCGTCCGTCACGGCGAGGGCGGAGCGCTCAAGTCTGACGGTCATATTGCGGTAACGTCCCAGTGTGACGTAATCGCCGATCGGGAGCGCCGAAAAATCAACCGCGCTGTAGGTTGCTTCCGGGTCAAAGTCCTCCACGGTCGGGACGCTCTCCCCGGGGTTCTCCGGGTTTTCGTCCGACGGTTTTCCGCCCTGCGGGTCGTCGGGCTGATCGTCCGGTGTATCTCCCCCGCAGGACGTGAGCATCGGCACGGCAGTCAGCGCGAGCACGAGAATCAGCACCCACGCGATCGTCCGGAATTTCCTGTTCATGTCACGGTTCCTCCATTTTTATTGTAAGAAAAAGACCCGTCACACCGAAACGATGCCGAGTCTTTTCTTCTTTGTTACCATTGACCGACGGTTGCGGAATGAGGAAATCGACTCACGCCTCTTCCTTAACATTCAGAACCTTCTTGCCGTTATAAAAGCCGCAAACCTTGCACACGCAGTGAGGACGAACGAACTCATTGCATGCGGGGTTGGAGCATTTTACCATACCGGGCATCGTCAGCTTGCTGTTGTTGGAGCGTCTCTTATCTCTGCGGGCGCTCGATACTTTTTTCTTCGGTACTGCCATTGAAGTACACCTCCTTATGATGTGCAGGCGGTCTGCCTGCAACGCGCTGTATTTTTATTTTTCATCATTCTCATTTTTGTCGAGCAACGTCCGCAAGATCGCCAGCCGAGGGTCTATCTCCCGTGTCGGGCAACCGCACGGGCCCTCCCTGCGCGGCTTTCCGCAGACGGGGCAAAGTCCCGGGCAATTCTCCTCGCACAGCAGACGCGTCGGAAAGGACAGAACCAGCGCTTCCCGCACCTCTTCGTCCAGGTCCAGCTCGCCATGCGAAATCACGACGTACTCATCGACATTATCGTCCAACTGCTCCTGCGTCAGCGTGCCCTCGTCCACGACCGTTCTCTCGAACTGCATGGCGTAGGTTCCGCTCACCGGGGCAAGACATCTTGCGCACTCTCCGCGATACGGCAGTGTCACCTGTGCCGTCAGGTGCATATACCCCGCCTCGTCGGTGATCTGACCGACAATGTGAGCCATGCCGCCAAACGACACTCCGTCCAGCGCCTCGGGAGCCAGTTGATAATCAATCGGGATCCGGGAAACCTCCCCGCGCAACATCGGGCGCATATCCAGCGTCACGGTGCTCACCTCCATCCCGATCTCGACATCCTGCTGTCCCGGCACTGCGGTGCCCTTGACAGCCCGGCTGTCCGCTCAACACAAAATGCGACGCTATATATTATAGCGGATGAAAATGAAAAAGTCAAGCCCTTTTTCGCTTTTGATTGAAAAAAATCCGAAAAAGTGAGTTTTTTCCCACTTTTGCCGACCATTTCCCGTCGGCGCGCTGCGCGCCCGTTGACAAAGCGGTGCCGCTCCTGTATAATTAATCTGACAGAAGCACCCCGAACCCGTCCCGGGCGGCGGAGGTAACGGTTCGCCACATCAACCAAGAGCTGTCGCACTGACACGCGGGCACCGCGTCCGCCTCGTTCAGAAATCACCGATCGGAGGAAGCCAGCATGCACGCTGTCGGCATTATCTGCGAATACAATCCTTTTCATCACGGGCACGCGCACCAGCTCGCCGCCGCAAAAGCGGACAGCGGCGCGGACGTTACGATTGCCGTTATGAGCGAGTATCTGACACAGCGCGGCGAGCCGGCAATCGCCGACCCGTACACCCGCGCCCGGGCAGCCGTTGCCTGCGGCGCTGATCTGGTGGTGGGGCTTCCCTTTCCGTATAGCGCCGCGCCTGCGGAATTTTTCGCCCTCGCGGGAGTGCGTATTCTGCACGCGATGGGCGCGGAGGCTCTCCATTTCGGAAGCGAATGTGCCGACATTCCGCGCATGCGGGAGGCGGCGCGATTTCTGTACGACCCCGCGTTGATTTCCGCCTGCGGCGCTTGGCTCGACGCTCATCCGGACAACGGAATTCTGGACGCCCGGACAGCGGTCTGCCGCGAGCTTGGCTTGCCCGCCGTGCCGGGCGGCTCCAACGATCTGCTCGGCATGGCGTATCTGCATGCGGTCGATCAGGTCGCGCCGGAGATGGCGGTCATGACAACCCGTCGGATCGGTGCCGCGTACGGATGCACCGCCCTGTCCGCGGATGGGTCTGCTGATGAACCCGCCGCGGGCGTCACCGATGAATCCGCCAGGAGCGCCACTGGAAAACCCGCCACAACCACCGCCAACGAATCCGCCAAGGACACTGTCGACGAACCCGCCGCAGGTACCGCAAGCGAGTCTGCACGCCAATTTCCGGACTCCGCCACGGCGTTGCGCGAAAGCTGGCTCCGGGACGGGCTGTCCTCTCTGCGTGGGCGGATTCCCACAGCGGGCTATGCGGAGTTGTGTCGCGCAGTTGAGCGGCGGCTTGCCCCCGTCCGCCCCGACGCGCTCGGGCAGGCGTTACTCTCCCATTATCGCCTTGCCGACCCGCGGGCGCTCGCCGCTTATGCCGGGTTGGACGGCGGGGTCGCCGAACGGCTCTGCGCCGCGGCGCGAAAGGCGGACTCATACGCCGCCATGCTGAGTCTCGCCGCCACCAAGCGCTACACGCACGCGCGATTGCGGCGGGCGCTTTGGTACGGTGTGTGCCAAGTCTCCGGCGACCTCCTCGCCTCGTCCCCCGCCTATGTCCGTCTGCTTGCCGCCAACCGCACCGGGCGCGCCTATCTGTCCGCACTTCGGAAAACATGCCCTTTGCCGATCTTGACAAAGCCGTCGCGCCTGCCGAATTTCCCCGATGCCATCCGTCAGCACAAGGCGGAGGAGCGGATGGAATCGCTTTACGCGCTCGCCCTCCCCGCCCCCGCGTCGGCGGATATTTTCGCGAAAGCTTCGCCTTTTATTGCGCGCGAGGGAAGTCGCCGCTGAGTGCCCTCAAAAAAAGCGTCGCCCCCCTTGACTTTTCGGCGCAAATATGGTAGGATGTAGGCGGGTATATATCTTGCGCACAACGGTTGCGCAGTGTGTGAAAGGAGTTTCTTATGGCAGAAGAAAAAGCAACAGTAAACGGAAAATATCTGGAATATCTGGAGAAGCCGCTGGTACGCGAGGGCGACACCATTTGCTACGGCGATATGAGCGAAAAATGCATTCTCATTCTTGAGATCATTTCCTACAAGGAAGAAAACGGCGAGCGCCTGCCCGACAAAATCATGATTCAGGTCATTGATTCCAAGGACCCCAACCGCATCATCCGGCAGGGTTCGTACACGGGGCTGCACGACGCTTTCAGCATGGGACTGATCTGGCTGGATCAGGCGCTCCAGCAGGCGTGACCCGGCAAGATAATTGAAAAAAAAGCGGGGTGCTGAAAAACTCAAAACGAGTTTTTCAGCGCCCCGTCAACGTTAGTCTTGGCGGCAGGACGTCGCTCTTTTTGCCACCAAAAAGATCGAATAGCCAAAGACACGGAGACAAAAATGCCCCGGATCGCACAAAAAGCCGAAATTCCGACCGACATTTTACGGGACTGCTAAAGCATTAAGTTTTTAACAGTCCCCTTTGTATCCGCCGCTTACGCGGCATCAGCCGACAGGGAGAATTCCGATATCGGTGTTTTTCTTTTTGGGCGTGACGACCTGTTCCTTGATGACCTTGCCGCAAACCCCACAGTGGCTTCCCTCCGTCAACCCGGTAGAGGTGGTCGTCGCTTCCACCGCGGGATCGATGACAGGCGTGTGGACTCCGGTCGCCGGAATCAGCGTCCGGGCTGTCAGCGTCGCATCACAGACACCGCAATGCGCCCCTGTGGTATACCCGGGCGTCACGCAGGTCGGCTCGGTCGCCGGGTCAATCACAGGCGTGTGCCCCTTGGCGGGGAGCGATTCCGTCCACTCCGCACCGCAGGTATCGCATGTGTATTTCACAGACCCTGCCAATATGCAGGACGGATACCTCAGGACGCCGGACGAGCTGTGCTCGTGCGAACATTCCGGCGGGGTCAGCACCGGAATGACCTCCTGCGCCACGAGAACGGTTCCGCACAGCGCGCAATGACTTCCCTCCGTCAGTCCCGTGGAGGTCAGAGTCGGCTCGACCGCCGGATCAACGACCGCCACGTGCGCGCGTGGCGGAATTTCGTGCGCTTCTTCCATGGTTTCACCGCAGACGGCGCAGATCGTTTTCGCCGTCATTCCGGCAGACACGCAGGTCGGATTGATGCCGGAGCCGGCAACGACGGGCGTGTGTCCCTTGGCGGGAATCTCCTCCTGCGCCGTTTCCACGGTTCCGCATACGCGGCAATGCTTCCCCGCGGTCAGACCGGTGCTTGTGCACGTCGGCTCCACCGCCTCGTCCTCTGTCCATGTGTGGGAAATTGCCGGAACCACCTCCGGCTCGCGCAAGATTTTTCCGCAGACGGCGCACTCCAGCCCGTTCTCCGACCCGTCCTGCGTGCAGGTTGCGGGCACTGGCGGGATGCTTTGCTCGGTATGCGCAACCGCGTGGACGGTCTCGGTCCATTTCTCACCGCACTTCCGGCAGGTAAATTGCCGTTCGCCATCCTCCTGACAGGTCGGCGCCTTAAGAGTTTCTATGTCTACATTTTCATGCTTGCAACTCTGAAAGAAAAAATTCACGTTGCAACCGCTAAGCGTCGTCGCCATACACAAGAGCGCGGCAAAAACGACGGACAGCCACCACTGTTTTTTCATAGGAACACGGTCTCCTCGCATTTTTAAATCTTTTTGAATACATTTTACACGTATAGTGTTTGCTTTCTATCCATCTTGATTATATCGCATACCACGCAGGATGTCAAGTCAAAAATTTGCCCCCCGGCTCGCGGTTCAAGCCACCGTCGAAGATCGTCTGAAAACGCAAACCCCGCCGACGGACAGTTGTCCGTCGGCGGGGTTTTGGAGTTACGCGCGACCGTCTCAGTCGATGTCATAGTC